>DAOUYN010000079.1 GCA_030666075.1 Actinomycetes bacterium
CAGTCGCGACAAAAATCCAGGCCTTCATGTACATGACAGTTGCCGCACGGCAGCTTGATCCCCTTATTTAAGCGTGCCGACACCCCAAACCGACGCTTCATTAGCGTCATCATCGTGACCTCGCCGCGTCCGCCAAATTGCTTATGGTGGCACTCATTACAATAATTCTTCTTCGGCTTGTCGATCGCATGACACATGACACAAGGGGCCGACTCGCGCTCCCAGCGGTCGCGCCGCCAACCATCACCGGGCTCTATGTCGATATAAGTGAAATGGACGTTTCTCCAGTTGGAGTTGTGCGGCATAGCTATTCCCTGATGGCACTGGGTGGAACACCAAGTGTTGCGGTCATGGCACCGATAACAAGGTGTGCCCCCGGTCGCCTTGGCGACGACTCCGTGGCGCTGCTTGCCGCTCTTCCACTCGACCTGCTCCATATCGAATTCATACTCCTCGACAAAAGGTTCGTGATGATGGCCATTGGCGGCACAACGCGGCACGGTGCCGACCGTGTGGCACATCTTGCAAAGCTCTGAGCCGACCTGCTTCGCTTTTGCCCCGTGCTCGGTCGGACTGATCCAGGTTGTCTTGTGAGGCATGGTGATCCCTTGATGGCAGACGGTACAGCGCTTGGCCGGATCATGGCAGACTTTGCAGGGCTCGAAATCGACCTCTCGGGCCGTCTCGCCATGTATCACGCCTTTAGTCCAAGAGGGCTTTTTGAAGTGCCGTGCCCTAACCCGCTTTACATCGGCCTCGAAAGCAAGCAACTCGTTGTTTGGATGGCAGGACTCGCAATCCATAGAGACGTCCGTCCCATCCGGCCTCTTGTATGGACCCTGGTAAGTTTCGCCGTCAGCGTCGACATAACGTCCGCCTTGCTTGTGACATCTCTCGCACCCGACCATCGAAGCATTATCTTTATAAGCGAAATCGTCATCAGCCTCCTTCAGGGGACTGTACTTCTGAGCATCTAGATGAGCGACGCGATTGTGGCAATCGGCGCATCGGATCCCGTTTTTCACGTGCGCCTTGTGTTCGACGCGCAGGTTGAACTGGTCGACATCCGTGTTCTTGACATTTTTGTGACATGCCTCGCACCGGCTGTCAGGGACCAGGCTTCGGCCGAGACGCCCCTTCTTGTTTATCGGGCGTGTGTAGTCCCCCGAGACTTCTTGGGCTATCCCGTGGGTCAATAGATCGAGCCGGCCGGTCAGCGCCTTAGCCAACTTCTTTTCGACGTGGCAGCCTGAACACGGGACATCGGCATGGTCCGACCGCCGCCAGGTCTGATACTGCGGATTCATGCTATGGCAGAGCCGACCGCAAAAGAGCTCGCTGTTCGTCAATTGGTACGCTCCCCCAAAGACGACGACTGCGATCCCGACTGTACCGGCGAGGAAAATACCAAGGGTCAACCAAGGCCGCCTCACGCGTCGCAGATACCAGGCACCGGTCCGAAGACTGCCCGACAATGCGCCGATGGCAAGCCAAAGAGCTATCACCCCTATCACCAGCATGGATGTCAGAATAACGATCTCTGTTGAATTCCCCGCCGGGTTCAAGAAGAGTGAGCGGTAGTGTTGAACGAACTCGATTATAGGTTGGTAAAGTCTCATGTTACGGGGCTCCGTGAAGCAATTATATCACCCGATACCTGCTAGGCAAAACGCTGGGCCCGTTGCTATAATGAGCGATTATGGACCGGTTCCGATACCTCCTTTATATCGCAGCTGCGGTCGGTCTTTACGCTCTATGGACCCTCGCGGTCTTTCCGATGGCCGCTGACCACACACCCGCTTGCGCTATTTGTCACACGCCTCGGCAAGCGTACACTTCCACCTATGGTTCCGCTCACGAAGATATCGGATGTCTAGCCTGCCATCGCTCGCCCGGGGTGGCCGGAGCCGTCGCCTCGGACGTTCGCGGCTGGACCAACCTGACTTCATGGGTATTCCGGCGCCCGCCCCGCGACTTCCGGGTCGACAATGATTCCTGCCTTGCTTGCCACGATGTCATTCTCGACGGGGTCACCCGATCGAAAGAGCTGAAGATGAGCCACCGAGAGGTGATCGATACCGGTTGGCGCTGCGCCGAATGTCATGGAGAAACTGGACACAGCCTGGCCCCCGGCAAGTCGATCCTCCAGACCGCTTCGATGGACAGGTGCTTCGGATGTCACATAGCCAGTAAATCGCTTGGACGATGCCGCCTCTGCCACCGTCGAGACGTCACAAAAGAGAAACCGGATGACCCCAAGACCTTGGGGCCCATCGCCCATACGACAGGCTGGACCGATCGGCACGGCACGGCCGATAATACCCAGTGCCCTATCTGTCATCAGGGTTCGTTCTGCCGAGATTGCCATGGCATCGACCTACCCCACCCGAGCAACAGTTGGCCTGAAGACCATGGTGAAGTCGCGTTGAATGACGATCGCACGTGCCGGCGCTGCCATGCCAAGGACTTCTGTTCAAACTGCCACGCGGGAGTGGTGATACCCCATGCCGGTGATTATTTGACCGGACACATGAAGACCGTGAAACGACCGTCTGCTTGTGAAAACTGTCATGTGCGCAAAGAGTGCCTCGCCTGCCACGACAGTCACACGAAACATCGAGCCCGTCGACGCGCCAAAGACGAAAGGGGCACCTGATGGAACAGCCGTCTTTGCCTTCGCCGGAGTTCAGGCCAGACCGGGCCAAATGGGTGGCTTGGGCGGCGCTCGGAGTCTTTGGGATCGCTTTCATGATCGGTCTTGGCCTCACCATCAACCAGACCGCCAAACCGGCTTTCTGCGGCAGTTGTCACAACATAAGCGGATACGTGACTAGCTGGAGGGCGGGGGGACATAAGAAAGTCAGGTGCCTAAAGTGCCATCGGGACCCGGGTATCTTCGGCGGCGTCTCATACCGGCTACGCATGTTGCGTTACTACAGTCTGAGCAAATCATACCTGCGCCGGCATCGACCGTCCCTGACCACTGGGGGATTCTCTGCCTGCGGTCAGTGCCATAAGCGAGTCCTTAAGGAGACCGTCACCTCCAAGAGGGGGATTCGAATAAGCCATCGCGAGATCGCCGATGAGGGTATCGGGTGCGACCGATGCCACATAAATATCGCCCATGAGTCCAAGGCTCTAGGGGTAATGAGACCGATGCATGACTACTGCTTTGCCTGCCACCAGAAGGAGCAGCAGGAGCAAGAATGCGAGTTCTGCCACGAAAAGGACCTGTCCGTTGCCGGCCCCAAGGACCTTGGCAGCTACCGCAAAGTGAACCTCAAGAGTCTCCAGGAGTGTACCGGATGCCATGCGACCGAGAGCTGCAAAGTCTGTCACTCCGGAAGCTGAAGGGTGATTCCCGCGGCTCTTTTTGCCGCTTGATCACTCCAAGAACCGTCACGGACCTGACGGTACGCCTCGAGCGCATCCTCTGATCGATCCAGGCGCTCGTAAGCAAACCCGAGCCAGAGCCACCCTTCGTCAAAGGAGGGGGCCAGGGACACAGCTTCGCGGGCATGCACCAGGGCCTGGTCAAGATCTCCTTGACTGATAAGGACGGCCGCCAAAGCCCGGTGCGCGGTCGGCAGATCGGGAGCAAGAGACAGGGCTGTCTGTGCCGACGCCCGGGCTTCGCTTGCCCTATCGGCATCGAAGTCATCAGTAGACATCTGCAAGGCCAGAGCCAATCTGGTCCGATTCTGAGGGTCATATGGCCCGAGTTCAACAGCCATCTCTAAGTGTTCGAGCCCCCGCTTTAAGGCCTCGCGACTGCCGGTCTCGCGCGCTTGCCGAATGAAGTTGTTCCCTAAAAAAACATAATACTGATCAACACCCGGCGCCCGGACGATAGCCGCTTCATAGGCGCTCCTGGCCGCCAGCGGTTCGGCTTTGGCTGCCGCCAGACCCCGGCCGAAGTCGAGATCGGCCGTCCAGAGGCGGGCGGCGGTCGAAGCAGCCGGAACGGCAGCGATGAGAAAGGCCAGGGCAACCGGCAGCGCCCACGACCGGGGCGGCCGCCACCCGGAACCCGCCAGGGTCCCGGCCGCGACCCCCAGGAATAGCCAGAGATAGAAAGAACTGACGAGCCCGATCGGCTCAAACGTAGCGGACACCAGAACGGCCGCGATCATGCCCAGCGGGCCGATCAGCGGCCGGTTTTTTGCGTCGGCGCGCGATCCGCGTTGGAATGCCAGGCCGATCAAGACTACTAAGACCGCGAAAGCGGGCAGCCCCACCGATGCAGCTGTCTGCAGCCAGATGTTGTGCGCGTCATCAAACCGCCATGCGACTCCCTCGAGCGCTGCCGCTTGCCGGCCTTGACGAAGCTGCGCGGCCCAGGGAAAGTTGCTGGGGCCGGCGCCCGTGGCCGGATAGGCCCCTATTGTTCTAAGCGCCGCGCCCGCGTAAACCTGCCTGGTAGCGGCGGCTTGGGAGAGTCGCGCGCCTCGAAATGCTTGAGTGAGATTCTCGACGCCCACGCTTGTGGCCCAGAATTGCGAGACACCGACTAAAGTCAGGGCTGCGACCCCGACGACAGCCATCGCCTTGATCGAGGCGACCGAAGGGCGGCGTCGAGAGAGAATGAATACAACGACCGACCCGGCCAGCGCCGCCAGTAATGCCGAGCGGGCGGCCGTCAAGGCTAAGACGGGGACAAAAAGCGCCGCCGCCGTCCAATACATCGCCCGGACCGTCCCCGTCTTCGCATTAAGGGTGCCCGCCAGGGCCGCAGTCAGGGCAAGAGCCAAAAAGCTCCCTAAGAAAATGGGGTTGCCGACCGTAGATGACAATCGACCGGCGGCCGGCTGCGCCGGGAAGCTGACAATGGAAACGGCCTGCGCCAGACCCATCAGGGAAACGATGACACCCGAGCTGACGATAGCCGCGATGAGCCTTTCGATCATCGGGGCCGTCCATCGCCCTTGGGTGGCCAAGAAAAAGAGGACTGCCATGAGTATGTAGGCGACCAGTCCGTCGTGGCGTGGGTAGTGCCCGAGCCAGCCGCTATTCCGGTCCAGAGCGAGAGCGAAAGAGAGCCCCGCCAGGGCGATCCAAGCCAGCGCCAAGGCGCCGAAGATCCCTACAGGCCGAAACTCGACCCGTCCCAGTCCGGCCAGTAGAGCGAAGACCAGTGCGGCCAGAAACAGACACGTGCCGAGGACTAGGAGCTTCGGTAAGGTATAGTGCTGGGCGCCCCAGGGCGAGTAAGCGAGCGGGAGGACAAAGGCGAGAACGGTAGCGACGAATACGGACAGGGTCGCCAACTCCATCGCTGGACTGTCCTGCGACGAACGTGCCGGTCTGGTCTGAGAATCAGTCACCATTTCACCTTGAAGAGCGGGATAACAGTGTATAATTGTCTCCATGAAAGAACAAGCCGGACGCGGTGCCGGCGCCGGTGTCTTTTGGGCCGTCGTCGCCATCTCGGCCCTCATCCCTTAGCCCATAGTCCCACGCTTTTCGGTCCCTTCACGACTCCAAAAGCAG
>DAOUYN010000054.1 GCA_030666075.1 Actinomycetes bacterium
GGGGCATGCCCGAGGATCAGCGGCCCCCAGGAGCCGACGTAATCTATGTATTCATTGCCGTCGACATCCATGATCTTCGAGCCTTTTCCACGGTGGATATAGATCGGGTCGCGGCCGACCGATTTGAAAGCGCGCACCGGGCTGTTGACTCCGCCCGGGATGAACTCTTTCGCTTGGTCAAAAAACTTTTTCGATTCCGTGTGCTTCATTGAACTCCTCTATATCAGTGCTGGCATCGGGGCTCCCGGCATTAGTGGTGGTCTTGGAGGTCTCCGGCGATGGCCCAATTGCTCCGGTCGTGGTCGGAGAAGATGATGTGGACGTGCTCCGCTTCAGTCTTTCCTTCCTCGACAACGGCCTCGGTAATGCGCTTGGCCATAGCGGCCTTTTGCGCGCGCGTGCGTCCTTCCCAGAGCTTGATCTCGATTACTGGCATTGTTCCTCCTTCTAGAGTTCCAGGGACACGTACCTAATTATTTTCTAAGGGATTAATTAGGTACGTGTCCCTGGAACTATTTTAACCAGCGGGCGGCGTCTTTGGCGTGATACGTCAGGATAATATCAGCTCCCGCTCTCTTCATACTCATTAGGGCCTCCAGGGCCACTTTTCGCTCGTCTATCCAACCTTTAGCCGCCGCCGCTTTGATCATCGAGTACTCGCCGCTGACGTTATACGCTGCCAAGGGGTAGTCGAACTCCGCCCGAACGGCGGCGATGATATCCAAGTAAGAGAGAGCCGGCTTGACCATGATGATATCGGCGCCCTCTTCGATGTCCATGGCCGTTTCGCGCAGTGACTCCATGGCGTTGGCCGGGTCCATCTGGTAAGAGTGGCGATCCCCGAAGCTCGGAGTCGATTCAGCCGCTTCGCGGAAAGGACCATAGAAACTGGAAGCATACTTGGCGGAATAGGCCATGATGGGGATATGGTCGAACTTCTCCGAGTCCAGCGCTGCCCGGATGGCGCCGACTCGGCCGTCCATCATGTCGGAGGGAGCAATAATATCGGCTCCGGCTTCCGCCTGGGCCACACCGGCCCTAGCCAGAAACTCCAGAGTGATGTCATTTAGGACTTCGCCGTCGCGGATGATGCCGCAATGTCCATGATCTGTGTATTCACATAAGCACAGGTCGGTTACGACCAGTAATTCAGGGGCCAACTCTTTTATCTTACGGATAGCCAGCTGGACGATGCCTTCCTCGTGATAGGCCCCGGAAGCGATCTCATCTTTTGTCTCCGGGAGACCAAAGAGGATGACTGCCGGTATCCCCAAGCTTAGAATTTCTTCGATCTCAGCATCCAACTTATCAAGTGAGAGCTGAAACTGTCCGGGCATCGAGGATATCTCTTTTTTAATATTCGTCCCGAACGTGATGAAGAGCGGATAGATAAAGTCCTTAACCGATAGCTCCGTCTCTCGGACTAACTCCCTCAGGGCCGGCGTCCGGCGCAGGCGGCGCGGCCTGTATGTGGGAAAGTACATTCAATCACCCCAAATAGTCATTCAACGAATTCCTGAATCTGTGCTTGTAGTTTATCGCCCGCTTCCCCCGCGTCAACTGTATGGTCGACTAAGCGGTGGAAGTCACGCCAGGCCAGCCAGAGAATGATAGTGACGGCGACAGGGAAGGCCAGGCCGACGAAAACTTGGAACCATCTTAGCAGAATTTCGATTCCCGATGGAGCCATTGCCGACCCTCCTTCTCATCCCTTGTCGCTATCCTCAAGCGCTTCGTTGACGGCGTCGGCGATTATCGCCTCGACCAAGGCCGGGATGGTCGCCTCGGTGGGCATCACATCTGCTGGCATTCCGAACCGTTCTGCCGTCTTGGCCGCCACCGGACCGATGATGGCCGTCTTGGCCCGCCCCAGCAGCCGCGCACCGGCGCCGACCTCAAAGCCGCCGGCAACGAGGCGGATCAGAAAGTTCTTCACCGTCGAACCGCTGGTGAAGGTGATATAGTCGATCTCGTCCGCGTCCAATGCTTCTACCAGCGGCGCCGCCGGCGTCTCGGCCGGCGCATTCTTATACAGCGGCGCCACCGTGACCCGCGCTCCCAGCTCTCGCAAGCTATTAGGCAATATCTCCCGGCCTTCCTCGGCTCGGGGGATCAGGATGTTCTTTCCCTTGATGCCCATCTGACCCAACTCCGATAAGAGTCCCTCGACCCGGAAGTCTTTGGGGACTAGGTCCGCCCGCAGGTTTTCCATAGCCATCGCCGCCGCCGTCGAGGTCCCTACGGCCGCCAGCTTCGATGAGCCCAGGGTCCGCACATCCAGCTCTAGGTCTTGCAGGCGCCTGACTAAAAACCTGACAGCGTTAGCGCTGGTCAGGATCGTCCAGTCGAAGGCCGCCGGGTCCGCTTGAAGAGTCGCGATCGCTGCGTCAAAGATCGTGTAATCGTCGACGGGGCGGATCGTCAGGGTGGGAAAATCGATGACATCGGCGCCGGCCGCCATCAGGGCTTCGCTTAAGGCGCCGGCTTGGCCGGCGGCCCGGGTGATCACAACGCGCCGTCCGAAGAGCGGCTTTTTCTCAAACCACTTCAGCTTGTCTCTGAGCGTCACGACCTGCCCGACGACTATCACACCGGGCGGATGCAGGTCGGCAGCCTTGATTTTGTCGGCGATGTCCGCCAGCGTTCCGGTGATGCACTCCTGGTCAGTGGTCGTCCCCCAGCGGATAACAGCCGCCGGTGTGTCGGGAGCGCGTCCGTGGGCTCTCAGCTTCTCGGTGATCTCCGGCAGGCTGGTGACGCCCATCAGGAAAACCAGGGTGCCGCCGCCTTGGCCCAGCAGGTCCCAGAGTATCTCCGGTCCCTCGTCGGCATGCCGTTGGCGTCCGGTGATGAAAGAGACGTCGGCCGCCAGACCGCGGTGGGTGACCGGGATCCCGGCGTACGCCGGGACGGCGGAAGCTGAACTCACACCCGGTACGACCTCGAAGTCGATGCCGGCTTCGGCCAGAGTCAGAGCCTCTTCGCCGCCGCGCCCGAAGATGAAGACATCCCCGCCCTTGAGCCGCGCGACGATGTTTCCTTGCCCCGCCTCTTCGATCAGGAGGGTGTTAATGGACTCTTGTTCGACCGTGTGTTTGTCGCTCTTCTTGCCAACATAGACGCGACGAGCGTCAGGTCCCCCGTGCGCTAATAGGCGGGGGTTGGCTAGATAGTCATAGATGATGACGTCGGCTTCTTCCAGACAGCGGCGTCCTTTGACGGTGATGAGTTCGGGGTCGCCGGGACCGGCCCCGATCAGATAGACTTTGCCGCGCTCAGACGCCGAAGCCATTATCGGCCTCGACTTCGGCGCGGATCTCAGCCAGCACTTCATTGGCGCCGGCGTCCGCTAAGGTCTCAGCCAGGTCCCGCCCGAGTGCTGCCGCATCTTCAGGCCGCCCGGCCACTTCGTTTTTGTATACCCTGGTCCCATCGAGAGAGGCGACGATACCGGACAAGCGCAACTCGCCGTCTTGTATCTTGCCGATAGCCCCGATGGGTACCTGGCAACCGCCTTCAAGCGTAGCCATCAGCGCCCGTTCGGCGGTGATGGCGGCGAAGGTATCGGGGTCCGAAAGGGCCGAAACATAGCCGATCGTCCTGGCGTCGTTTTCCCGCACTTCGATACCGATACTTCCCTGACCGACAGCCGAGATCATCACTTCTGAAGGGATGCGCTCGGTGATCCGGTCGCCATATCCAAGCCGGTCTATGCCGGCGGCCGCCAGTATCATGGCGTCGAACTCGCCGTCAGCCATTTTATTCAGTCTTGTATCCAGATTTCCCCGGACATCGGCCATCTTGAAGTCGGGTCGAAACGCCATCAGTTGGGCTTGGCGGCGCAGGCTGCTCGTGCCGATGACGGCATTTTCCGGCAGATCGGCTAGGGACTTGCCGTCACCTGAGATCAGAACATCGCGATGGTCGGCGCGGACGGTCATGGCCTTGATAACCAGGCCGTCCGGCAATACGGTGGGGACGTCCTTCATGCTATGGACCGCCAGATCGATCTCCCCGTTCTCCAGGGCCGTTTCGATTTCTTTGACAAACAGGCCCTTGTCCCCGATGCGCGAGAGCGGGGAGTCGAGTATCTTGTCGCCTTTGGTCTTGATGCGTTTTATCTCGATATCGAGGTCGAATTTGGCCCGGAGCTCGGCGGCGATATGGTTAGTCTGCCACATCGCCAATTTGCTGCCACGGCTGCCGATCACTAGTTTTTCTTTTGTCATCTACCCGTCCCGTATTCGTTTTTGACCGGACTCATATTTTTCACTTGCTCAGGGGCCTTTTGCTTTGGAGGGCTCTCCTCATCCTCATCGAGAGCGAAGAGGTGACGCAGAGAATCGACGTATAGATAGCCCTCTTTGTGGCCGGCGGACTGTTTAAGCCGGATCATCGGCTCATGGAGCAACTTATTGATGATACCGCTGGTCACGGTATTGACCGCGTTCAGTTCTTCCGCTGAAAGCTCGCCCAGCTTGGTGCCGACTCGTTCCAGCTCGGCCCGGCGGATCTGCTCGGCGACCCTTCTGAGGTCGGCGATGGTCGGGATGACCTCAAGGGAACTGACCCAGGACAGGAACTCCTGGAGTTCCTGCTTGATGATGGTCTCGGCCTCTTTGGCCTCGCGGGTCCGTTCTTCAATATTCGAGTCGACCACGGACTGCAGGTCATCGATGTCATAAAGGTAGACGTTCTCGACATTGTTGACATCCGCTTCTATATCTCGCGGTACCGCGATATCTATAAGGAAGATCGGCCGGCCCCGGCGCTTCGCCATCACTTTCTTCATGGCGTCTTTGCGGATGACCGTATGAGGCGCCCCGGTCGAGCTGATGACGATATCGGCCGCGGCCATCTCATCGGTGAAGTCGTCGAATTTGACCGCTTTGCCGTTAAATGTCTTGGCCATCTCCACCGCTTTATCGTAATTGCGGTTAGTGATAAGGACGTTTTCCACCCCGTTGCCTTGCAGGTGTTTGGCGGTCAGCTCGCTCATCTTGCCCGCGCCGACCAACATGACCGACTTTCCACTCAGATCCGAGAAGACCTTCTTGGCCAACTGAACGGCGGCGTAACTGATAGAGACCGCGTTCTCGCCGATATCGGTTTCGGTCCGGACGCGTTTGCCGACAGCAAAGGCCTGGCGGAAGAGGCGGTTGAAGATCAGGTTCGTCGTTTGGACCTCGAAGGCGTGGCTGTAAGCTTCTTTGGTCTGTCCAAGTATCTGCGCCTCTCCAACTATCATGGAGTCGAGGCTGGAGACGACTCGAAAGAGATGGTTTATGGCCCCTAGCGAATCGTGCTGATATAGATAGTCAGTGATATCGCAGTCATTGGCTTCGTGGCAGCTGTTAAGAAACTTGGCGATATCGCCTTGGCCGCCTTCGATATCCGAGGCGACCGTGTAGACTTCAGTTCGATTACAAGTCGAGAGGATGATGGCTTCGTTTGTATGAGGATAAGAGGTCAGCGAAGTAAGTGCCTCGCCTAATGTGTGTTCCGGGAACGTCAGCGCTTCGCGAACCTCGACCGGCGCTGTCTTATGGCTTAACCCTGAAACTAGGATATGCATCTAAACTATCACCGCTCTCGCGTGCCCCGCTCGTAAAAAAATGCCCCTACCGGCTATCTGTAACAAAGCCTGCGCAGGGGGTACGAATGACTCTAAAGCACATAGCCCTACTTGCCTGAACGTGCTCACAAGCCTACCATGCTTCGAGGTCACCGGCAACCTAAAGGGCCCGTTAAAGCGCATACTCGGCCACCAGGTTTTCGACGTCTATTTCTTCGCCGCCACTGAGCCGTTCCAGTACGTTGGAGGCAAAGAGGCGCTCATACGCTTGATCGCGTCGGTCCGGCTCTATCATGCTCTCCCGCACGCGGCGGCGAAAAGCCCCGATAAGCTCAACGTAGTCGCCGTAGATCGGGCCGAATTCCCGGCCGAGGCCGTCGCGGACATGGGCGGCGAACGCCGGGCTGGCGCCGCCGGTCGAGACAGCGAAGGTCAACCGTCCCCGTTTTAGGACCGCCGGCACAAAGAAATCGCACAACTGCGGTTCGTCAACGACGTTGGCCAAGGTGCCGGTGCGCCTCGCGGCTTCATAGACCAGCTTATTTGTGTCTTTGTCATCAGTAGCGGCAACGACCAGTGTCATGTCATGGAGGTCGGCCTCGGCGAAGCGTCCCGCTCTCCAGTTCACCTGGTCGGAATCAGCTTTCTTCCGGAGCGTTTGTGTCAATTCAGGCGCTACGACCGTCACTTTCGCTCCGGCAGCGCACAGCGCTTCTGCTTTTCGCTCCGCCACCCGGCCGCCGCCCACTACGAGGCAGTTGTTATCAGCCAGGTTCAGAAAGATCGGAAACTGTTTTGTCTCAGACATATTTATATATTTATCCCAAATCTATGAAAGAGCGTAAA
>DAOUYN010000181.1 GCA_030666075.1 Actinomycetes bacterium
CATTCTTCATCCCAAGCGGATCTTCAACGGTGTCCGCCGCGGCGTTGAGGATGGCGGCAATAAGGTTGGTGTCCCCACGGTCAATGGGGCCATTCTCTTTGACGAGCGCTACATATACAATCCGCTGGTTTTTTGCGGGACCGGCGGCATCATGCCCAAGTTCATCGATGGCGTCGATACCAGCCTTAAGCCTATCGAGCCCGGCGACCTGATAGTCATGGTCGGGGGCCGGATAGGCAAGGACGGCATTCACGGGGCCACCTTTTCGTCTATCAAGCTCGAAGAAGAGACCCCGCCGGCTGTAGTCCAGATCGGGGCGCCGATAGTCCAAAAGAAGATGATGGATGCGATCCTGGAAGCGCGCGACCGGCTTCTTTACCGCACTTTGACAGACAATGGCGCCGGCGGTCTCTCATCCTCTATCGGGGAAATGGCCGAACTCTGCGGCGGGGCCGAGGTCGAGCTGGAGACCGCGCCGCTTAAATACCCGGGCCTCGATCCCTGGGAGATCTGGGTCAGCGAGTCGCAGGAACGGATGACTCTGGCCGTACCACCGGATAAGCTCGATGAGCTATTGGGTCTTTTGGATTCGCGAGACGTCGAGGCGACGGCAGTCGGGAGATTCACTGATGATGGCTATCTGACCATCCGCTACGATGGTGAGCCGGTGGCCTTACTCGATATCGAGTGGCTGCACGGCGGCCTGCCGCCGCTCGATTTGGTGGCGCGTTGGGAGCCGCCTGCCGATCCCGGTTCCAAGAGCGGCGCGCCGGTCAGCATCGAACCGGGAGAAGCGCTCAAGCAGATCCTTGGAAGCTTGAACGTTTGCAGCAAAGAGTCGGTCATCCGCCAATATGATCATGAAGTCCAGGGGACGAGCGTTGTAAAACCTCTCGTGGGCCCAGATAACGACGGTCCTTCCGATGCCGCCGTGCTCAAACCGCGTTCCGATGCGCCCGAAGGAGTCATCACCGGCTGCGGGATAAATCCAAAGCTAGGGTCCGTCGATACCTACTCGATGGCAGTATCCGCTGTCGATGAAGCCGTTCGCAACGTCGTGGCCGTCGGGGCCGACCCGGACCGTATCGCCGTCCTCGACAACTTTTGCTGGGGAAACCCGATCCTCTCGGCAGATAATCCCGACGGTGACTATAAGCTGGCCCAGCTCGTGCGGGCCGCCCGCGGGTGTCACGATGCCGCCGTGGCGCTCGGCACCCCATATATTTCCGGCAAGGACAGTTTCCACAATGAATATGATTTAGGAGACGAGGTAGTAGCCATACCGCCGACCCTGCTGGTCTCGGCGATGGGGATGATGGCCGACGCCGAAAAAGCAGTGACGATGGATTCCAAGCGTGCGGGCGATATCGTCTATGTCATCGGGACCACCAAAGCGGAAATGGGCGGCAGCCACTATACGGAACTAGCCGGGACGCCTGGACCGCCGCCCGGTTTCGATGGCGAGATAGCGCTCACCGCCTATCGCCGTTTTCATCAGGCCGTTACCAAGGGATTAGTCGCTTCGGCCCACGATGCCTCCGAGGGAGGACTAGCCGTTGCTTTCGCCGAGACCGCTTTTGCCGGCGGCTTCGGTCTCGAAGTGAATGTGCGGAAACTGAAAGTCGATGGCGATCTGAGCGATGTCGAACGACTTTTCTCAGAGTCGAATAGCCGCCTGGTGGTCACTGTTTCTCCCGATAATGTCGCCGCTTTCGAGCAGACGATGGCCGATTCGCCCTTTGAGCGGATTGGCGCAGTTACCGATACCGGCAAATTGGTTTGTATCGGAGTCGACGACCGCGTCATCATCGATGAGCCTATCGTCGAACTAAAAGCCGCCTGGCAGGCGCCGCTTAAGGACATCGGGTGATCCGCCATGACTGCTAAAGTAAAAACGGCTGTACTAAGGGCGCCGGGCATTAACTGCAATCACGAGACAGCGACCGCCTTCGAGCTGGCTGGAGCTGTCGCGGAGGAGATCCATGTAAATGATCTGATAGCCGCGCCCGAGCGCCTGCGCGAGTATCAGATACTGGTTTTCCCAGGGGGCTTCTCCTTCGGGGATGATATCGCCTCCGGCCAAGTCCTAGCCAGTAAGCTCAAGTATCGCCTGGCCGAACCGCTGGCGGAGTTCGTTGCTGCCGACAAATTAGTGCTTGGTATCTGCAATGGTTTTCAAGTCCTCGTAAAATTAGGGCTGCTCCCGGCCACGGACGCACCCGAGTCTGGTAAATCCGTCTGGACCCAGGGAGCGGCTTTGACCCACAACGAATCCGGTCGGTTCGAGGATCGCTGGGTGAATCTTAAAGTTGCCTCGGATTCGCCGTGTGTTTTTACCAAAGGTTCGCCGGAAGTCATATATCTGCCGATCCGTCACGGAGAGGGCCGCTTCCTTCCTCAAAGCCCGGAACTATTAGAGCGGTTGCGCGGGGCCGGTCAGATAGTTGTCCGGTATTCAGATGAAAACGGGAAGTCAGGATCGTATCCGCTGAACCCCAACGGTTCTGTCGATGATATTGCCGGCATCTGCGATCCGACCGGGCGTGTCTTCGGCTTAATGCCCCACCCGGAGGTCTTCATTCGTTCGAGCCAACACCCGAACTGGACCCGTGGCACCGGTAGAACGATCGACGGTATGGCGATATTTAAGAACGCTGTCAATTACTGGGGCAGTTGACCTAGCAGTTCGCTTTTTCGGAATGATGGTTCAAATCCAGTATTGCCCACTCAGTCAGGAGTTCCGGCATGCTCTTCTTGGCCCTCAGAAATAATGCTCATGCTCCCCCTAAACCAGACTGCAAGCAGGGCTCCCGAAAAGTATCCGCCTAGCGTCCATGGAAGCATTGAAGCCCAAATCAGAAGGGTAACGAACAGCCCATAATGTGGGTATAGGCCGAATATGGGCGCAGGTAGTGCTATTGATAGCACAAGCACTACGATCGTCGCCTTGAGGGTGCGAATCCCGAGCGGGTACATTAGGAGAAACGAAAAGTAGTATAGAGCGATAAAGGGTGCTTTTTCTGTTATGCCCAGGAGAGAGTAAAGCAT
>DAOUYN010000170.1 GCA_030666075.1 Actinomycetes bacterium
GCCAGGTAGACTTGGGGATTGTCACCTCTAAGAAGCGCGACCTGTGCCTGCGCGGGCTTGAGCTTACAGGGTTGTCTGGTTTTTTTGAGGTTGTCGTGGCCATGGAAGACACGGTCCGCCACAAGCCCGACCCGGAGCCGGTTCTAGCGGCTCTCGACGCTCTTAAGAGGGAGCCTGCCCGGACAGCCTTTGTCGGCGACAGCCCCTTTGATATCTCTGCTGGAAATGGCGCCGGCACGATAACTATCGCCGCCTTGTGGGGTCCATTCGCCGTCGAAACGCTACGCGAGGTCGATCCGGACATCGAGGCCCAGAGTCTTTCGGAACTCGCTTCGTTGTTTGCGTCATAAACTGGCGGCGCGTTTTGAGATCGACTGAATCGCCTGATCCTCGTCAGAATAAAAGTCGAAGATATTCGTCAGGCCGGTTACCGACAAGATGCGGTCGATGAAAGGGTTCGTTACCAAGACCAGGAGGCCGCCGCGCTGCTCGGTTTTGTCGAGACTGCGCAGGAGCATACCGAGAGTGCCGCTGTCCATGAAATCGACCTTTCTCAGGTTCAAGACAATGTTCGGGTGACCCTCGCCGATCTGGGCCAGCACCAGGCTATGAACTTCAACGTAGTTGCTCATGTCTATCTGTCCGTCGACCCGGATTATCGGAACCCCGTCCAGATGAATTTGTTCAATATCCATTTCTGCCCGCCTCGTTGCCCACCAGTTATTTCCCGGGGCTTGAAGAGACCAAACAGCGGCGTCAGTCGCTTCCGAAGTCGTTGGGGTCGATGTTTTGAAGGAAATCGCGAAACTGCTCCACTTGAGCTTCCTCGCCCTCGCCGGTCAGCACCGATGCTTTGTCCAGAACCGATTCTTCAGCGTAGATCGGGGCTTTGGTGCGCACAGCGAGAGCGATGGCGTCGCTAGGGCGGGCGTCGATCTGCAGATCGACAGAGTCGACTGTCAAATGGATCTTTGCAAAGAAGGTCCCATCTTGGAGGTCGCTGATGACGATCTGCCCGACCGAGGCCTTAAAGTTCTCAATAACTGATTTGAGCAGATCGTGCGTTAACGGTCGGCTTGGCTTGACGCCTTGCAGCTCCATGAGTATGGCCGTTGCTTCGAATTGTCCGATCCAGATGGGCAGAAAACGTTCGGCCGTCGGATCGCGCAGGATAACGACAGGCTGGTTGGTCATGACATCTAGATTGACGCCGTGCAGTTCCATTTTGAGCAACAGTGGATCACCTTTTGTTTTCGGAGAACTTTATCAGAAAAACGTGCAGCCTAAAATCCTTGTCCCTAGCGCCTTAGCCGTTCTTGTGCCGCTTCTGAGGATAACTCTCGGCGGGCGTTTTTGCCAGCCCAGGCGGCCGGGCGGGAATCGGAGCTTGCCGGTTGGGCCGGCGACTGCATCCGGGTCGGCCGCGGCCCGCAGGCGGGAGATGATTTCATCGACACCCGTCGTCGGTATAGAATATATCAAAACCACCTAAGAGGCAGGAGTGACGGATTTGAGTGACGGATGGGACTTTACCACCAAGATAGAGGATATGCCGGAGGCAGACGTGCGCGCGCGGATCGAAGCAGCGATGGCTTATGAGATATCGGCGAAGATCATCCCGATACCGTATGTGGCCGGGGTCGAAGAGACGATCGAGTATTGCAGCGCGGAGCTGAGCGCTCGGTGCCCGATGACCGGCCTGCGCGACCTTTATACGATCACGATCCGCTTCCAGCCTGAGCAGTGGCTACCCGAACTGAAGAGCCTGAAAATGTATTTTTGCGGCTACGATGAGTTGCCCATATCGCACGAGCATCTGGCTGCCAAGATCTACGGGGATTTTCGGGCCGCTATTGTCCCCGCCGAGCTCCATCTTCGTTTAGACGTGGCCGTCAGGGGCGGCATAAAAACGACGGTCGAGTTAGGCCAGCGAGTCTAGCGCTTCTTGTCTTTCAACGCAGGTGCCGCAGACGCCGCATGGTTTCTCGGCGCCCTCATAGCAGCTCCAGGTCTGGGTGAAATCCACACCGAGCCTGGCTCCTTCGGTCACGATCTCTCCTTTTGACATGTTGATGAATGGGGCGTAGACAAGGACCTGGTGGTCGTTGCCGGCCCGCAGGGCTTCGCCAAAGGCATCAATAAACTCCGGGCGGCAGTCAGGATAGATAGCGTGATCCCCTGAGTGTACCGCCACGGCCAGCAGATCGACTTTCTCGGCGACCGCCCAGCCGCCGCCGATCGCTAAAAAGATCATGTTGCGGTTAGGGACTACCGTCGCTTTCATCGTGTCTGCTTCATAGTGACCGGCCGGGACAGCCACGCTCGGGTCGGTCAAGGCGTTTTTGCCGATAAGCTCCCGCACCGAAGAAATATCGACTATCTTGTGGTCGATGTTCAGTTTGGCGCAAGTCCGGGCAGCGTATTCGAGTTCTTTCTTGTGGCGCTGTCCATAGTCAAAAGAGATGGCTGCTGTCTCGACGCCTCTATCGAGCAGATGGTAGAGTAAGGTCGTCGAATCGATTCCACCCGAGAAGACGCAAACAGCCCGGTCCCCGCGGTTGATGTTGGTGTCGCTCAGGTTCATTTTATCCCCAATATCTTGTGGAGCTGCAGCGAAAAACGGACGGGCAGCTTGTCTTCCATTATCCATGAAGCCAGGGCCCGGGCCCGCTCAAAGTCGGTCCCTTCGAGACAGGGGGACATGACCGCCTGGGCGGCGAAGTCGTGACTGTCTAAGATGGCGACCGCTTCATCGTAGTCCACGCGATCAGCGATGACGAATTTCAATTCGTCGGTCTCCCGTAAGGCAGGCCAGTTACCTGGGGCGAAGGGAACGTGAACGCCGGCGCTCGGCAGCTTATAGTCGACCGTGAAGGTCGGGACGTCCGTGAACCCGCCGATATCCTTGGTGCCGTTTGTTTCTACCGATGCCGTGAACCCGCCGCGATGCAAAACCGTGAATAGTTCTTGGGCCGCCGCTTGGTCTAGCGGCTCTCCGCCTGTGATGCAGACGCGTTTGATGCCTCGGTTTTGCACTGCGCCCAAGAGGTCCGCGACCGAGGTCTCGGTCCCTTCTTCATAGGCATGGGCGCTGTCACACCATGAACAGCGCAGATTGCAGCCGGTTAAGCGGATGAAAGTGGTCAGTTCTCCTTGGAATTTCCCCTCGCCTTGCAGGGAAGTGAATATCT
>DAOUYN010000060.1 GCA_030666075.1 Actinomycetes bacterium
CCTGCGCCGATGAGATCGAAAACGATTATACGAAAGAGCAGCTGGAGGTATTCGCGCGATTACGGCCCGAGCTGGGAGGGGTCGGGATGTGGCACGCAGCCAACAGCGCGGGGGCGCTCTTCTGGCCGGACAGCCGTTTGAGCATGGTCCGCGTCGGCATCGCTATGTATGGGCTCCAACCGTCCAACAAACCGAGTCCGGTCTCGTTGACGCCGGCTCTATCGCTCAAGGCTCAGGTGGCTTTCGTTCAGGAGTTGGCGGCGGGAGACGGTGTCAGTTATGGCTTGACGTACCGGGCGGATGAGCCGCAGACAGCGGCCGTCATACCGATCGGCTACGGCGACGGCTTCAGCCGCCGCCTCTCGAACCGCGGCGCGGTGCTGGTCAATGGGGAGCGCGCCGACTTGATCGGCAATATCTGCATGGACCAGAGCTTGGTCCGGGTCGATTCGAAGGTGGCCGCCCAAGATGAAGTGGTCCTTATCGGCCGCCAGGGCGAAAACGAAATAGCGGTGGAAGATCTGGCCGACCTTATCGGCACTATAAATTATGAGGTCGTCTGCATGCTAAATGACCGCGTTCCGCGCCGATATCTCAATGCGGCCGGTCCGTCGTCGGAAGGGGCAGGCTGATGCGGCGCGGTCCGGCGATCGTGGCGGCCTTGCTCTGCCTATGCTTTTTAGCTGTCGCTTGCGACAGCACGAGCGCGCCGACCGATGACGGCAAAGGCAAAGAAAATGGCAAGCAAGTCACCTCGGCCGGCGGCAAAGACTGGGAAGTGACTCTCACCTCCGACCGCCACCGATATAACAGCGGCGAGTCCGTTCGCCTGACATTGCGGTTGACGAACCATGGCGACAAGCCCCTCCAACTCACGTTTCCGAGCGCCAAGACGCACGACGTTACTGTCTCTGATGAGGACGGCCGGATCGTCTGGCAGTGGTCTCACGACCGGGCTTTTGCCCAGGCGCTCCAAGAGCGGACCGTGCTGGCGGGGGGTAGTCTCACCCGCGACGTCGCTTGGGACGGTAGCGACAACGATGGCGATATTGTCGAGTCTGGCGACTATGAGGTCACCGGCTGGTTCACGGCCCGTGACCATGACCAGAAAGTCGAGCCGATGCTCGTCGAGTTCCGGTAGCATACCGGCGCTTGTTTGAGGGTAAATAGTAGCCATGGGTTATTCGAGTATTTCTGATTATGGCGTCATCGGTGACTTAGAGACGGTAGCGCTGGTCAGTAAAGATGGTTCGATCGACTGGTACTGCCACCCTTATCTTGATGCGCCGAGCGTTTTTGGCGCTATTCTCGATGATGAGCGGGGTGGCCGTTTTTCAATTGCGCCCGCGGGCCCTTTCCAGTCCGGCCAGCGGTACCTCGAGCATACGAATATTCTGATCACCGAGTTCACGACGGATAAAGGCCGTCTCGAAGTAGTTGATTTCATGCCGGTCACAGCCCCGGATAGGTTGCCCGAGATCATCCGGTCGGCTCGGTGTCTGGCGGGAACCATGGAATTGAAAATCGAGATCGACCCCGCTTTTGACTATGCCCGGGCCAAAGTCCGTATCGAGGAGCGTCCGGCGGGACTTGCGTTCCTTCACGACGGGGGCGGTCTGGTCTTATGGACGAGTCCGCGCCTCTCTTTTCACGACGGGCGGGCTTCGATCGTTCTGCAGGCCGGCGAATCTCTGGATTTGAACCTGACAGATGTGACTGCCGCCTCCCCTTCGACCGTGGACGAAGCGCTCCACAAAACCAAAGAATATTGGGAAGGTTGGGTCCATAAATGTGAATCGAACCAATGCCCGCTCTCTGGGCCATGGCATGAGCTGGCCGTCCGTTCCGGTCTGGTGTTGAAGCTCTTGACGCATCGCGACAGCGGGTCGATCGCTGCGGCGGCGACCACTTCGCTGCCGGAAAGCCTGGAGGGGGGCCGCAACTGGGATTACCGCTTTGCCTGGCTGCGGGATTCGGTCTTTACGGTGCAGGCCCTGCTCAGTTTGGGCTATGCCCGCGAGGCATTGGGGTTTTTGGAGTGGGTGGTCGAGCTTTGCAAAGGGGTGGCGCCCGAGGACTTGGCCGTTTTTTACCGTCTTCACCCCCAGACCTCGACGGAAGAGGAGATCCTCACCCATTTGCGCGGGTATCGCGGTATCGGCCCCGTTCGCATCGGCAATGCAGCCGATGGGCAGCGGCAGCTCGATATCTATGGTGAGCTCCTGCGCGGTGTCTCTCTCTTCATCGACCATGGCGGTGAACTGGAAGACGACGACTGGCCGGTCATCATCGGTATCGTCGATTACGTGACCGAGGTCTGGATGGAGCCTGACTCCGGTATTTGGGAGATGCGGGGGCCGGATCGTCATCATGTCCATTCAAAAGTCATGTGCTGGGCTGCGGTCAACGAGGGGATCCGGCTTGGCGAGAGCCTCTATCCGGACGAACCGCGTTTACCGCGCTGGCGCCGGGTTCGCGAAGAGATATTTGAGATGGTCTTGGCCCGGGGTCTCCATCCCGAGAAGCGGGTCTTCGTTCAGTACTTTGGGTCGAGTGAAGCCGACGCCGCGACGCTGCTCATTCCCCGGACGGGGTTCCTTCCTTATGATGACGAAAGAATCGTCAACACGGTCCAGTTCGTCATCGATGAACTGGGCGCGGGCGGACTCGTCCGTCGTTATGTCGCCAATGACTCGCTGGCCGGGAAAGAAGGGGCATTCTTAGCCTGCAGCTTTTGGTTGGTCGATGCGCTGATCGGTATTGGACGCCTCAATGATGCTGTCGGACTTTTCGAGCAAGTCATCGGCTACGCCAATCATCTCGGACTGCTATCCGAGGAGTATGACCCTGAAACCGGGGTGCTGTTGGGTAATTTCCCGCAGGCCTTTACTCACCTGGCCCTGGTCAATAGTGCTGTAAGCTTGACCAACGCTTTGGTCGAACGAGATGGTCCGTCAGTGCTGACGACTTTCGAACACCCCGAGATCTCTTGATACCAGCCGGGGTAAGAGCCCGGCCATTAGGGAAAAAACGGCGCATGAGGGCTCCCATCTTTACCATCGAGTATGGCCAAGTCGCGGATGTCGACCATTCGTGGCTGGCGAAAGAATTGGCTCAGGTCTTCGATCGAGAGGTCATCAGAGGCTCATCGAGACCGGTGCCGGCGGGCGGCTTCAACAAGTCCAGGAGCCAATACTTGGCCGGCTCCTTTCTGGGAGATCTCCGCGGGCAGGCAGCGCCCGAGGCGAAGTATCTAGGTGTGACCGAAGTCGATATCTACAGCCGCGGCTTGACGCTCGTCTTCGGCCAGGCGGATGTCGGCGGAACGGCCGCTGTCATCTCTTTGGCCCGCCTTTATCCCGAGGGTATCGACGGCGGTGTCGGCGTGCCCGAGCTCCTGCGGGAGAGGACCCTCAAGGAAGCTATACATGAGCTCGGCCACGCCTTCGGGATGATGCACTGCCGCGATAAGCACTGCATCATGCATTTCTCTCGCGCTATATCGGACACCGATCTCAAGGGTCCGGGCTTTTGCGATCAGCACGAGGCAGAGAGGCTTGCCGCTTAGACCGACTGAGCGGCGCTACGCTTTTGCGCGGCGCGAACGCCCAGCCACAGACCGAACAACAACCCTAGCGGGGCGAGATAGCCCGTGAGCACGATAAGTCCCTTGAGCGTGTCCGTGAAAGCGCGGGTGGCCATCATGAAAGTCGCTTCCAAGCCCCAGGGGTCGACAGGCGCCGGGGCCGCTCCCGGCTCGCTGATATTCACAGTCAAAGTCGAATACGTGGTGTGGTCTTTGAGGTATTCGAGCCGGCCGGTGATCTGCTCGATCTCCATTTGGATCTGCGAAAGCTGCTGCTGGATGGTGATGCTGTCGGTGATCGTATCGGTTTTGTCCATCAAGACCAGCATGACCCGTTCCTGGGCCCGCCAGTGGCGAAGCCGGCTCTCGAGGTCTATATATTCGCCGGAGACATCCGCGGAACTGATATCGATGGCCGTCACATTTCCGATTTTGCGCAGCTTCGAAAGTGCTTCTTCGAAATTCTCACTCGGGATCCTGATCGTGATGTTTCCCGAAACGATATCGCCAGCGCCCGTATAGCTGTTCGAGGCGGCGATTTGCCCCCCATGGGCGCGGGCGGCGGCCATCACTTTGTCGTAAGTCTGATAAAACCGACCCTTACCGACTCTCAAGGTGATGGACCCCGTCTTGATGACCCGGTCCGAGAAGGTCGGCAGCGAATCGGCGGAGGTCAGCATCTGGAGGTCATCACCGATACCTTCTTCGTTAATGGCGCCGAGTTCACGCAGTTTGCCATCGGGGGCGTTTCTGAGCGCTTCATCCTCGGTCTGAGCGACCGGGCCGGTGGGGTTGGCGCCGACCCCCGGGGTCCGGAAGGCCGGAAGGCCGGTACCGTGGAGGGTCAAGCGGCTGGTAAGATTTCCGGCCGCCAAGAGGGCGGCCAGGAGGATCACAGCCAGAATTGGCTTGGTCAACTTGATCTGCGGGCGAGTGAACATAACGGCTCCTTTCGTGCTGTTGGTTTTGCTTGTTGTCCTTATGACGGGGGGCAGTCTGCAAAAGTTCCCGAGATTTCATTCTCAGCCGCTGTGGTGCTATCATTTTCTACGATGACCGTGGAGTCGAGCGACCGCGCTTTAATAGACAGGTATGCGCACGGCGACGGCCCGGCCTTTTCTGAGCTGGTCCGCCGCCATCAGCGGTTGGTCTATAACATCTGCTTTCGCGTAGCTGGTCCGGCCGATGCTGAGGACCTGACTCAGGAGGTATTCATGCGCCTCCTCGACAAAGTCACTCAGTGGCGCGGCGACTCCAAGTTCACCACCTGGCTGTATCGCCTCACCCTTAACCATTGCCGGGACGCGCTCCGGCGCCGGCGCCCGGACGCCGTCGAAGTGGATGAGCGCCTTATCGATCCCGGCCCCCGACCGGAGCGAACGGCCGAATCGCACGAGATCGCCGATACGGTGACAGCCGCTCTGATGGAGTTGCCGTTGGACTACCGGGCCGTCGTGTTCTTGAGGGATATCGAGGGTTTCGCGTACGGTGAGATCGCGGATATTTTGGAGATCGAGCTGGGCACGGTCAAGTCACGCCTCGCCCGGGCGCGCAGTAGATTATGCAAGATGTTGGAACCAATCGGCCCGGCGAGCCATCAAAGAGTATAGAGACGTGAGTGGGAGACCTAAGATGATGTGCGAGGATTGTCTAGAGAGACTATCTACATATATAGATGACGAGCTGGCAGTCTCGGAGCGGGCCCAAGTTGAAAGGCATCTGGCCGAGTGTCCCGACTGCGCGGCTGAACTTGAGCGGCTTAGAGAATTGACCGCCCAGCTTCGGGCTGAGCCTGGCCTGGAGATGCCCGCCGCCGCCGCAGCCCGGCTCGACGATGCTGTATCCGCGGCCTTGCGCGAGCGTCAGACTGCTCCCGCCGCTTCGTCCGGGGCTCGCGCCACACCGCCTTGGTGGAAGAAGCTTTTTCAACCGGCCTTTGGCGGATTGGCCGCTTCGATGGCCGTTTTAGTCTTTGCTGTTATCGTTTGGTCGGGCGGCGGAGTCGGCATGAACCGAGAGCTTTTACAGGATGGCGGCTCCGGTGCAGAAAAGCGGTTGTTGCCCCCCGACAATGCTTACAGAGGGGCGAAAACGGCGGATCCGAAGACCGAAGAGGCACAGACGGAAAGTTCTGCTGATACAGGGGACGATCTCGGGGGCGTTTTTGCGCCCGATGAGAGCGAGGTAAAAGAGCTGAGCGCACCGCAGGTGCTTGGGGCCGATGATGGCGACTCGCCAAGGGTTTTCGCCCGCGACGACCTGCTCTTTCTCAGTATGCCGGATATGTCTGCCGTTGAAAGAGATAACTATGAACCGATCGAGGTGGATGGGGCCGTCGATTCTAGGATGCTCTTTGATCGGGCCGCCAGCGCCGAGACCATTACGTCGTCCGCCGCGGCCCAAATAGTAGCCGGCGAGCAGGAGGCAGAGCTCCTCTTCGCGGAGTCGGGCCGTTTCGAGGATGCGACCGGGGTCAGAGACGCTTGGATAGTAGTAATCGAGTTGAACGGCGCACCGGTGGCCGCGGCGGTCACCCTGGACGGTGAGGTCCTCTACCGCACCGATTGACTCCGACCGAGACCGCCGTGCGCGAGTTCTATTCCAGCACCTCTTGTGGTTCGTCCGGCGGTATCGTCAGCTTTTTGAAGGCCAGAG
>DAOUYN010000214.1 GCA_030666075.1 Actinomycetes bacterium
ACCTATGATAGTCCTTCACGAGGTATTGTTGACGGCCCGCTGGCGGCCAAGGGGACGCTTATAGCCGTCAATCCCGCCGACACATCTCCTTCTAGCGCTCCCGGCCCGCTGGTGACTGAGGAGGAGGTAGAAAGCGTCATATTGACGTGGGGTCGAGCGGTTGACGGTGAAAGCGGCATTGATCGATACCGCCTCTTTTTTAGCGACCGCCCGATCGAAGCCACTCCCACGCCGGCGTCTTCGGCGGACTCATCCGCTGCCTTAGACACACTCGACGTAAGCGCGGACTCAATACGATTTACGGATAATCGAGCCGGACCCTCCCGGCGCTATTATGCCGTCGCGGCTGTAAATGGCGCGGGCTTGGTCAGCCGGGCGGCGACGGCCGCAGTTTCGATCGAGGATATCGGCTCCGCCGAGCATCGACCGGCTTTGGTGGATGCTGGCAGTTGTCGCGGATGCCACCTTCTGGCTTCGACGGCAAGAGAGGGCGAGGTTTCTTGCGGCCTATGCCATGACGGCACCGCCAGTCGGGTCGCCCTGGCCGATATCAAGGCCGGCTCAAAAAGCTGTCAGAGTTGTCATGATCTGAGCCCTGCCCAGTTGGTGACCGCGGATTCGAGCCCGAGGACATGCGGCGGATGCCATGAAGCGGTCATCGTGACCATGAGTTCAACCCAGAGCGCGCACGCGAACGGTCTAGCCGCCATTGATTGCCAAGCATGCCATAGCCTTCATCGACCGGAGCAGGGAGTGATGGCATTCTTGGTAGATCCATTCAATTCTCGCCGGGTTTGGGAGGGCGACCGTGAACTATTCTGCTTCTCCTGTCACGACGGGCGGGCCCCGTTGCCCTCAGCCACTGAGACTCCGGGGCGGTTTGTCGCACGCACCATTAATAGGGGAGCGGTCGCGGGATCACGATCTCAGCGGCCAGAGGCGCAGGTCTGGATCTCGGCTACTCATTCGTCCATGACCACCTGTGGCGATTGTCATGCGCCCCATGCCGCGCGCACGTCCGCTTTTTCGAGCTCCCTTGGCGCCGACGGCCCTTGCTCTGAATGCCACGGCACATCCTCTACGACTGAGACCATCGAAGTGGCTTTGGCGCACGGGGATGGCGAGGGCCGCCCCGGTTGTCCAGACTGTCATAATGTTCATGTCAGCGGCGGGTCGGGTCGGTGGACCGGGACTAATGAGGTCGCCGGGCCGCTCAAGGGCGTCTTTGGCAAGACGCCCGTCAATGGGGGCGCTGGCACCGTGCCCGAGCTCATTGCGGCGGAGCCGGCAGCCTATGAATATGAGATCTGCCTAAAATGTCATGCCAGTTCTTTGGCCACCCTCTTTAACCCGGCGAACCCCTCATATCATCCAGTGGAGGCGCCTATTCGTGATTCCGGCTTGCGAGACGCCGCGCTGGTCGGACCGTGGCAGACCGGGGCTACCATGTATTGCTCAGATTGTCATCGTTCTGACCCCGAGACGCCGACCTCAGGCCCGCACACCTCAAAGTTCGCGTCTTTGCTGGCGGCTTCGTTCGGTAAAGCGGCGCCGCGGGGTCGAGAAGGCGATCTCTGTGCTCTTTGCCACGAGTCGCAGGTTTATGTGGCCGGCGCCGAAGGCAGCCGTTTTGGCGGTCCCGGGGGGCACGGTGATCATGTCCAAGGGTCGTCCATTGCCTGCTATCAGTGCCATGACGTGCACGGCAACAGCTTTACCAAGCATTTGATCAGAATCGTGGCCGGCGCTGATAGTTCGGGAACGACGGCTTTTACGCATGACCCGGCCGGGGGCGGCTGTTTATCCGATTGCCATCGGGAAGAACAAGAACTTTACCGCTATGAGCACGCATATTAGATAACGCTCTATTCTCGCACGACGGCTTTTCCGGTAGAATAGAGCTTGATGGTAGTGAAGTCGATCGATAGACCGGCGATCTTGGGCGGCGACCCGGCTTTCACCGACCCGATTCCTTTTAACCGTCCAACCTTGCCACCATTCTCCGAGCTGGTCGATGACTTTCGAGATATCGTCGAAACCGGCTTTTTGACGAATGGATCGCGAGTCGCGGCGCTGGAAGAGCGGGCGGCTGAGATCTGTGGTCGCCCTGTGGCCGCCGTGTCCAGCTGCACGTCCGGGTTGATGCTCGCCTACAAGCTGACCGGGTTGAGCGGCAAAGTCATAGTCCCGTCCTTCACCTTTTTTGCTACCGCCCATGCGCTTTTCTGGAATAACCTCGAGCCGGTATTTGTCGATATCGACCCGGCCACATGGACAGTCGATCCGGCTAGAGTCGAGGAGGCCGTGACCGATGAAGTCAGCGCCGTTGTGGCTGTAGATGTTTTTGGAAACCCGGCTCCGCGGGAGGAACTGTCGGCAATCGCCGTCCGGTATGGCTTGAAACTGGTGGTCGATGCGGCCCATTCGCTGGGCGGTCATTATCGCGGTCGCCCGATCGGCTCGCATGCCGATGCGGAAGTATTCAGCCTTAGCCCGACCAAGCTGGCCGTTGCCGGCGAGGGCGGCTTGGTTGCCGGCAGTGACGAGTTGATAGAG
>DAOUYN010000178.1 GCA_030666075.1 Actinomycetes bacterium
ATCACCGCACCCGTGTCGCAACCGATGGCCGAGATAGCTGCTTCCATGATTTTCAATAGTATGTCGGTTATATCAAGTGTGGCCGCAAGTTTCACATTTATGTCATTGAGCGCATCGCTCAAGCTCTTGTTTTGCGCCCTCTCTTCCTCCACTCTCCTCTGCTCTGTTATATCGAGCCCGTAGAAATTGACGTACATTCCTCGAGCAATCGGAACGCAGGTGAACGTGAATATTCTACCCCCGTGCGATAACTCGACCCCCCTTTTGACTTCATTGCTGCTTAGGATGTCCGCGATCAGATCTAGCCAAATACGCGGTAATCGTTTCCCGATTTGTGCACTCCATTCGTCCAACAGGAGATAGCCTGCTTCGTTGCTGTATAAAACCGTTCCGTCGGCCTGGACTCGCAAGACTGGAGAAGGGTCCTCCGAGGGGAATTTAGCCAAGTCCTTCATCTGTGTTTCGGCAAGCTTGCGTTCGGTGAGGTCTTTGATGATCACACCGGTCCCGAACGGTTGGCCGGCTTCATCTTTGACCTGGAAAGCATTGAGCAGGACCGGCACTCTCCTGCCGTCCTTACGAATATATTCTTTCTCGTATTCCGCTGACGCACCCGTCTCGAAAACACCCCGGACCCGCCCGGCTTCGAATGCCTGGTACTCCTCGGGGGTTATGTCCATAAACGTTTTATTCTCCACTAGTTCGTCGCGAGAATATCCGGTTAGATCCTCGAAAGCTTTATTGAATGCTTGAAGGTTCCCGTTCGCATCCGCGAAGGCGATGGGGTCCTTCGAATTCTCAAACAGGCACTCGAGCCACGTAATAAGCACTGTAGGGTTTTGCGCGGCTTTTCTGATTCCTTTTTCTGTCATGGCTAACTTCAGTCTTTCCCTGAGCGCCTACAGGTAACCAACTACATTGGGCACAGAGAGGTTTGCCTTGATTTCTCAGGAGATACAGCCATTATCGCTATATCGTCAACCAAGACATCGCCAAAGAGCTCTGCATTAGGTCCCGAGCGTGAGAAGGACAAGCGCCTTCCCAGGGAGTTCCAAGCAATGGTAGCTAGGGTTGCTCTAAGCGCCCCTCATCTTCTTTTGGAACTTGATGGCCACCTGGTGGCCATGTTCATTCTTAGCCAGGGCCTCAAAGAAGACAGAGGTCAACTCGTCCCCTTCAATCTTGGCCCGCTCGGTCGCCTCTTCATAGATCCGGGTGGCTTCGATTTCGAGGGCCAAAGCCCGATCGTAGTCGGCGACGGCCGCCGCACTCAACGCGCCGCTCGGGCGCTCATACTCCGAGTCGGCCACAATATAATCGCTGACCACTCCACATAGGGGGCACGCATCCGGCTTATGGTCTTCCGTGATCTTCTTACCGCAGACAATACATCTCCAACTCACGATATCACCTCATCTTCTGCATAGTGAACCATCTCATCCTCTTCCGGCGAGGAAAGCATTACTCGACCCTGACGAAGGCCTCTTTGGAGGCCTGACATATCGGACAGATATCCGGGGCTTCATTCTCCACAGTATTTCCGCATACCTGGCAGACGTAGTACGCGTCGACACCTTTATCCAAGTCTTCAAGAGCTTCGGTATATAGATCAGCATGTATCTTCTCAACCGCGTTGGCGCCGGCGAATGTCATGATGGCCGCCTGATCGCCTTCTGTTTTGGCCTCCTCGATGAAACCCGGATACATGCTGGTGTACTCGTGAGTCTCACCCGCGATCGCATCCTTGAGATTGTCCTCGGTCGAACCGACACCGCCCAGCACCCGCAGGTGATTTAGAGCATGGACCGTCTCAGCAGCCGCTGCGGCGCGGAAGAGCCGGGCCACCCCTGCATGTCCCTCTTCGTCAGCCTGGCGGGCAAAGGCCGTGTACTTGCGGTTCGCCTGAGATTCTCCGGCGAATGCCTCTTGCAGATTGTCTCGTGTACTCATTCGTCCTCCTTGTTTCCACAACTATCACAGTTTCCATATAAATCGAGTCGTTGCTCGCGAACTTTGAACCCGGTCTTTCCTTCGAAGTCCCGATGATCGAGTTGAGGCAGGTCCAGCTCGACATCCCAGATCTTCTGACACCGAACGCACGTGAAGTGGCCGTGGTCGGAAATATCGCCGTCATAATGCGCCAGGCCGTCGATCCCATTTAGCTCAAGTGCCTCGCCCTCGTCTCGAAGCCACCCCAGCGTCCGATAGACAGTGCTTAAACTGACTCCCGGCAGTCGCTCCTGAACGCCGACATAGACCTGCTTGGCGGTCGGATGTGTCTTCTGCGCCCGGAGATATTCAAGTATCAACGACCGCTGTGTCGTCTGTCTCGCGCCTATCTCTTCGCCCCCTAAGGCCAACAACTTATTAGGAATCATTCCCAAATGCAAATAGTTTCTAACAGATCGATGTTGAACGACGAGTTCGTGGACGAAATCGCATCATTTAGTCCTGGCGTACGCTCCATAATGGGTTGATTATATGCGCTTTAAGAGCCCGGCAGCGTCATTGATTTTGTCTACCGGCATCAGGGGCAATGTGCTATCCTTCTCCGTTAGATGCGCGAAGAATTAGCCATAGTCCTGAACCTGTTCATCATGTTCGCCGCCGCGAAGATCTTCGCGGAGATTTTCACGCGGATCAAACAGCCCGTGGTCATCGGCGAGCTGTTGGCAGGCGCGGTCATCGGCGTGCATGGGCTCAACTGGGTGATCGAGACCGTCATCGTCGATGGTCACGCCGTCAACCTCGGACACGTAAATAACGCTCTCGCTGAGCTCGGCGTCATTATCCTGCTCTTCCTGGTCGGACTGGAAACCAAGATGGACGACATGATGGCGGTAGGACGACCGGCTATCCTGGTAGGCCTCTTCGGCGTGCTAATACCTCTAGGGCTAGGCTATGCCCTCTTCACGGCTCTCAATTACGACACGATACGCGCCCTCTTCATGGGTACGGCCATGGTAGCGACCAGCGTCGGTATCACGGCCCGGGTCCTGGGGGACATGGGCCTCATTAGGCATAGAGTGAGCCGAATAATCCTCGGCGCGGCCATCCTCGACGATATCCTGGGCCT
>DAOUYN010000088.1 GCA_030666075.1 Actinomycetes bacterium
TTGCGTGCGCACTCCTGGAGGTTCGCGCCAGGAACTAGCTGTATAAACAAAAACCGCGACGGCCGCTGGGAGCTGGTCTCGACTAACCACCCCGACCCCGGATTAGGGCCGAAACGCTAACGAGCCGCTACGCCCGCACTCGCGCCGTATCCACGATCTCGCGGACAGCCTCCCTGAATCGGGCGACAAACCGCTCTGGCGCAAAGCGCGTGCTGACCGTCTCTTGAGCCAGGCGCGAGCGCCGGCGGCACTCATCCACTGACATCTCTGTAGCCTCCCGCAACCCTTCCCGCAGCTGATCGAGGGACGCTTCGCCCAGATCTATCCCGAAATCATCCAGCTCTATGCTGGTGTTGGTGGGGACTAGCGGTATTAAGCCATAACCCATGCTTTCCAAAACGCCCCGCGACTGCCCTTCGGCGCAAGAGGCCGAGATGACCCAGTCGCACTGCTCGACCAGCTCCTCGAAGCCCCGCTCGCGCATCGGTATATAACCATAGACATGGATGTTCGGCAGGCGGAGTTCGCGCTCGAAAGCCTGCGCGAATCCGGAAGAAATGCGCTGACAGACATGTAGATGAAGATCGGTCTCGGCAAAGACCTCCAAGAGCAGATCCAGACCCTTGTGGATATTGCCCGGGCCGCTCCAGAACAAGAAGTGCTGCTTACCCGCCGCGAAATCCTTTTCTTCGTGGCCGGACCAATCGATGGGGTGGATCGCATTTCCGACATTAAAGACACGCGGGAAGTCAGAGAAACTTTCTTTGCCCTGCTCGCTGCCGAGACAGATGATGCCATCGGAGATACGGTTCGCGTATTCTTCTTTCTCAGAAAGCACTCGATCCGCCGGGAGCGAAATGCCGCGCCGCTCGGCCAGGTCAGCCACCCGCCGCGCCGCCAACCGGTTATGCTCTTTCCAATACATACAGGAGGCAAAATATATCCTGATCACATCCTCCGGTAGTGCCTGGGATATCCGCTCGAAGTTGTAACTGTGGTGGCCGATATAGAGATCGTATGGGCGATCAGGAAGCGGGGCTTCAGTATCATTCCACTCGATTACATCGACGCTATAGCCTAGCTCATTGAGCGCCCGCGGGATCTGCTCGGCTTTGCTCATTTTGATCAGCTCGCGGTCTCTCTCCCCGGGCGGCAGTAATAGCGGCAACCGGACATAGGTCACCAAAGCTCTTTTGTCGGGAGGATCGATGCAAAACTCAGTGAAATCACGGACTATCGCCGGCGGATCCGTCTCCCCGGCTGTTTCAATAGGGGGCGGCACGAGCGGCGCGAACCATGCTCTTATCTTCTTGATCACTGACATGGCTGCCAAATTTCTTTTTACGTTCACTAACGGTCCCACGTCAACCAAATGTTTTGTGTCCGAGAGGGGAGTCGAACCCCTACAGGCTTGCGCCCACAAGGCCCTCAACCTTGCGCGTCTACCAGTTCCGCCACTCGGACCGATAAAAAACAAAGTGCCCTTCGGCCGCGGCTTTGAAACCAGCGGTGCAGAGCGGACATGATTATATCAGAAGCGCCAGGGTGATGGAGATCAGTGGGCGCCTTGTAGGTCGCCTTTTAGGAAAAGAATCGCTGCCTCAGTGCGGCTGAAGAGATCCAACTTCCTCAAGATGTTGCTGATATGGTATTTGACGGTCCTCTCGGTGATGTTCATATCGAAACTGATCTGGCGGTTGGAGAGGCCGTCGGCCACGAGCTTTAGGATCTGATTCTCTCGACCGGTCAGGCTCTTGAGCGCCTCGACCTTCGAATGGATATGTTCGACAAGACGGCTTTCGCCGCCGGCATTGATGACCGCGCCGACCAACTTGCCTAAACTGTCGTCGTAGCTCAGGTAGCTGGTCTCAGCTCCTTGTCCGGGCTCGTCCGCCCGAGTCACGACCATCGATAGGTTTTTGTCCTGTTTGCGGTCTTTCGGCAACATACCATTCAATTCCGGCAAACTGGTATTGAGCACCAACACATCCGGTTTGAGTTCTTCGATCTTTTTGACCGTGTCGGGGCCGGTCTCAGCATGACCGATGACCGAGATCCCGTCTTGAATTGAGAGTATTTTTCCGAGAGCCTGTCTGAGAAGACGACTTTCGTGTGCCAAGAGGACTGTTACCAAGGAAGACCCTCCTCGTTTTCTTCTTTGCCGCTCAAGTTTGCCACTCAAGTCTTATATCGGCGGTGACCGGGAAATCTTGAGAGAAAAGAGGAGGTGTTAACTCAAATTACCGGTTGTTTTTCCGACAAGCTGCCAGCGCTCAAAAACAAACTGCGGGTTGCTCTCTCTGCCAGGGCATTATTGTGACTGATCGCGAAAACGGCGCGCTCTTGGGCGGCCTCCTCGATCAGCCTGATGATGCCGGCCGCGGCTATCGGATCGAGCGAAGATGTGGGCTCGTCCAACACCAAGAGTTGGGGCCCGGTCGAAAGGGCCCGGGCCAGAGCGACTCGCTGGCATTCTCCGGCGCTCAGTTGCCGCGCGCGCCGTTTTAAGAACCTGCGAGAGAGTCCTACTCTTTCCAAAAGCTCCCCGGCGTTCGCGCCGCCTCCCGCTATCAACGCCGGTTCAACGACGATCTGCTCGACGGTCAAGCGGGGACTCAAAGAGCGAAGGGGATTTTGAAAGACGATCTGACGCTTACCCGCCAAACGCCTGATATCGGCGCTGCCATCGAGCGGACGGCCTTCCCATAAGACCTGCCCGGATGTCGGGCGGCTTAGCCCGACTAAGAGTCGTGCCAGCGTCGATTTTCCCGCGCCGCTCGGGCCCGACAGAGTGACAAACTCGCCAACGGAGAGAGCCAGCGTGACCCCGTCCAATACCACCTCTTGGCCATAGGTCTTCGTCACAGCTTCGAGAGCCGTCAGGGGCTCATTCATGTACGACTTCTTCTTCCACCAGTCCGGCGGCCGCTACCAGCTCCACTGTATAGGGCTGCGTTGGACGCCTGAGAATGTCTCTTACCGGACCGGCCTCGACGACTTGGCCCCGTCTCAAGACCACTGCCTCATCGGTCAACTCGCGGGCCAAAGCCAGATCGTGGGTGATAAGCAGCAATGAGAAGCTCGCCTCGGCTTGGAGCTCTTCAAAAACAGCGATTTGGTCTCGGGCGGTCGTCGGGTCGAGCGCCGAGAATGGTTCGTCGGCTATGAGCAATGCCGGTCCCAACGAAAGGGCCTTGGCTATCAAAACCCTTTGCGCCATGCCGCCGCTCAACTCGTGCGGGTAAAGCCGCCGAGTTTCCTTGCTCAAGCCGACGCGCTCCAACCATCTAACAGCCGCCTCTCGGGCCGGACCTCTAGCCAGCCCCCCGCGCAGGCGAAGCACCTCGCTAAGGGCCGTACCGACCCTCATCGTCGGGTCCAGGGCCGCCTTGGGGTCTTGCGGCATGTATACCAGTTCCCGACCCCGCAGATGGCGATAGTCGGCAGCCGGAAGTGAATCCAGTCGCCTATCGCCAAAACGGATCTCCCCGGTCATCGCCCCCGGCCACAGCCCCATGACCGCCAGCGCCAGCGATGTCTTGCCGGCGCCCGATTCCCCGATCAAGGAAACGCTCGCGCCAGGACCAACGGTCAAGTCGACCGCACTGACTATGGTCTCGCCGCCCGGGACCATCAGCGATACCTCCTTGAGGATCAGTTTATTCATTGAGTTCCCACGCGTCACGCAGACCTTCTCCTATAAGGTTGAAGCCCAGGCAAGCCAAGACGATGGCGGCGCCGGGCGCGATGAGGACCCAGGGCGCACTCGCAAAGACTACCTGGGCCTCGCTGATCATCATCCCCCAGGAAGGCTGGGGAGCCTGGACGCCAAACCCTAGAAAACTTAAGGTCGCTTCGGTCAAGATGGCCGTACCGATACCCATCACGGCGAAGACGGCCACCGGAGCGGCTGTGCCGGGTAGGATGTGGCGGCGCATCACGTACCAAGGCGTCCCGCCGGCCACCCTGACGGCGGCGACATAGTCCTTCCCTGCCTCATCGATGACTCCCGCCCGGACCACCCTGGCTATCTGAGGCCAGCCCAGTAAAGCCATGACAAGAAATATGTTCCAAAGACCCGGCCCGACGACCGCCATCAAGGCCACGGCCCCCAGGACAAAAGGAAAAGCCAATAAGATGTCGATCAGGCGGCTGATGACAGTATCGACGGCCCCACCCACATAGCCGGCGGTCACACCGATCGGCAGGCCGATCGCGACCATGGCCGCTACCGCCGCCACCGAGACCGTCAATGAAAGCCGCCCGGCATGGAGGAGCCGCACCAGAATATCGCGCCCGAGACGATCGGTTCCCAACCAATGTTCTGCCGACGGCGCCGAAAGGAACGCCCTCTGGTCCTGACTGATAGGATCGGCTCCACTGAATAGGAGGATCGCCAGCGAGGCCGCGGCTAAGAGTCCGACGATCAATAGGCCGAGACGCAGCCGTCCCGGCAAGCGAACGACTTTATTCATAAGCTCAGGCATCGAAGCGCCCCTTCCCGGCCAGGCGGGCCCGGGGGTTAATTAAACCCTGAATGATATCGACGCCTAGATTGACCAGGACGAATACAAACGACAAGGTCAATGTCGCCCCGATGATGAGCGGCCGATCGCGCTGGGCCACAGCTGTATAGAGGCGCCGGCCCAAGCCCGGCCAATCAAAGACATATTCGGTCGCTACGGCGCTCCCGATCAATAACCCGAAATGGAGCCCGGCCAGCGCCAGGATAGGCGGGAGCGCGTTGCGCAAAGCGTGGGCGAAGACGATACGCCCTGCCGGGAGGCCATCCGCTCTCGCGGCGCGCACATAATCCGAATCGAGCACTTCCAGCATGGAACTGCGGGTAACCCGGCTCAGGTAGGCGGCGGCTATCAGCGCCATCACAGTCGCCGGCATGATGTGGTAGGCCAGCCCCCCGCCGCCGTACCCGCCGACCGGGAACCAGGATAACCGGATAGCAAAACCGAGTTGAAAGAATAGACCGAGCAAGAAGACCGGCATGGCGACCAGGAGCGTCGCTATGACAAATGAGAGCCGATCGATCCACGTATCTCGATAGACGGCCGCGAGGATACCGGCGGGGATGGCCAGGGCCAGCTCCAGAAGAAGGGCCAGAAAAGCCAGGCTCAAAGATGGCGGCAAGGTCCGGGCGATGATCTCGCTGACCGGCT
>DAOUYN010000102.1 GCA_030666075.1 Actinomycetes bacterium
AGGTAAAGCGGGCAGCCTCGAGATGGAAAGGGATACGCAGCAGCGACCGATCCCAGGTACGCCGCTGGTCTCTAATCCGCCTACCCATGGCGAAGATCTTGTCCTGACTATTGATAAGAAGATCCAATATAAAGCTCAGGCCGAGCTGAAGAAAGCCGTCGAGGACGCCGAAGCAATCGGCGGTTGGGTCATCGTCATGGATAGTGTCACTGGCGAGGTCCTGGCCATGGCGTGCGAGCCGACCTTCGATCTCAATAAGTTCTCCCAGGCCGACGAGACGCTCTTTCGGAACCATATCGTCACCGATGTTTATGAGCCCGGTTCCACCATGAAGATCGTGACGGCGGCGGCAGCGCTGGAGGAAGGGATTTATGTTCCGGAGTCAGTTTTTACTCTTCCCGGGACACTGGCTATCGGCGGATATACGATCGGGGAATCTCATCCCCGGGGCACGGAGATATTCACCCTGTCTCAGATCGTCGAGAAGTCCAGCAACATCGGGGCCATCACTCTAGCCCAGGCGCTCGGAAAAGAACGTCTCTATGGCTACGCCGAAGACTTTGGGTTCACAGCGCCGGTGGGGATCGAATTGCCGGCCGAAGCCCAGGGGATGATCCCGACGCCGGACGCCTGGTCGGCGAGTACGTTGGCGACCGTATCCTACGGTCAGGGCATCTCGGCCACGGCCTTGGAGATGATCAGGGCGGTTAATGTCATACCCAGCGGCGGGACACTGGTCAACCCGACTTTGATCCGTTCGGGAGATGATTCAAGCGCCACCTCCGGGGCAATAAACAAACAGGGCGGAAACGGGGAGCGCGTCCTGTCCCAAAAAACGGCGGCCACTATGTCTAAGATACTTCAAAGGACTGTTGAAACCGGCACAGGCAAACGGGCGCAGATACCCGGATTCGCGGTCGGCGGGAAGACAGGGACGGCGAAAAAAGTAGAGCCGGGGGTAGGTTATGCGCCCGGGAAGTACATATCTTCTTTTGTCGGATTTACTCCGGTGGAGAAACCGGGCATCACAATTCTGGTCTCGATCAATGAACCGCAGGGTGTTTATTACGGCGGAGTGGTCGCTGCGCCGGTATTTGCTGCTGTCGGGGAGTATGCGTTACAGCGCTTGAAAATCACGCCATAAGGCGGCTTTTCAGGCGTTTCGGTGCTATTATTGGCATTTAAGCGATTTGGTGAAACTCACAGACTTAACAGCTCAGCTGGAGATCGGAGCATGGGTCGGCGGTGACCCTGATGCCCGGGCTTTAGCTTACGATTCTCGAAATGTTCGGCCCGGTTCAGTCTTTGTGGCCGTCCCGGGTACTGTCGTGGACGGATACGATTTCATCGAGCAGGCCGTGGCCTTAGGGGCGGTGGCGGTCGTGGCGGAAAAAGAGTGCCCCGGGCTGAGCGTACCGCAGGTCATCGTCGGTGATTCGCGACGGGCTCTAGCCGAGATGGCCGGCCGTTTCTTTGACTATCCCAGCCGCCGCCTTCAGTTGCTCGGTGTGACCGGGACAAACGGCAAGACGACCACAGCTTATCTTCTTGAATCCATCTTTAGAGCGGCGGGCCGCCGCACCGGGCTTATCGGAAGCATCGAGTATCGGATAGACGGGGAGCGCTTTGAAGCCGAACGGACGACCCCTGAGTCACTGGACCTACAGCAGGTCCTGGCCGCCATGGTCAGTGCCGGGGTCGAGGTGGCCGTAATGGAGGTCTCTTCGCATGCTTTGGCCATGGGACGTGTAGACGGCTGTAGTTTTGCCGCTCGGTTATTCACCAACCTAAGCCAAGACCACCTCGATTATCACGCCGATCTCGAGGATTATTTTCAAGCCAAAGCGCGACTCTTCACGGACCCGTCTTTTGGTTTTGGCCCGACCGTGGTCAATCTTGATGACGAATACGGCCGTCGACTGCTCGCGGATGTCGGTGGGCATTCTTATGGTCGGGACCGCCAGGCCGATAACCGTATTTCTCATGTCGCCTACCGTGATGACCGCATGAACTATAAAATAGAAGGAAATCACGGGGCTCTGGAAATCACGAGCTCTCTGCTAGGCGACTTCAATGTCAGTAACGGAGCGGGCGCGGCGGCTCTAGCCTTCGAATTAGGTGTGGGCGCGGCGGATATCGCTGCCGGTATCGGAGCATTGCAGAAAGTGCCGGGCCGCTTTGAAGCTGTCAATTGCGATCAAGATTTCCATGTTCTTATAGATTACGCCCATACCCCTGATGGCCTGGAAAAAGTGCTGACGGCCGCCCGCGACCTGGCGTCGGGCCATCGGTTGATCGCGGTCTTTGGTTGCGGCGGGGACAGGGACACAGGAAAGCGGCCGTTGATGGGACAGATCGGCGCCTCTCTTAGCGATGTCGCCATCGTTACTTCCGACAATCCGCGCAGCGAGATCCCGCGGGCCATTATCGATGATGTTTTGACCGGGATCGCTGCCGCAGATCGGTCACATACTAAGGTTAAGGTGGAGCGTGAGGCAGCCATCGATTATGCAATCGCGCAGGCGCACACCGGTGACGTTGTCATTATCGCCGGCAAGGGGCATGAAAACTATCAGCTCGTCAAAGACCAGGTGCTTCCTTTTGATGACCGGATCGTCGCCGAAAAGGCATTAAGGAAACTCTGCGTATGATGCCGCTGACCGTGCGCGAGATAATCGACGTAAGCGGCGGCCGCTTGGCGGCCGGCGCTCTTGATTCGATCGTGCTAGGCGTAGCCACCGATTCGCGGGCGGCGCGCCCGGGCGACTTGTTCGTCCCGTTGCGCGGCGAGCACTTTGACGGGAATAGATTCGCCGCCGAGGCTTTGGCCGCCGGGGCTACCGCCACTCTTGTCGAGAGCGGCGCCGCCGACGCTCTTTGCCATCACGTTCAGGGGGATCCGGCTTTGGCGGATCGCGCTGTCATAGTAGTCGACGAGGCCCTGGATGCCCTGGGCGCTCTCTCTTCGGCAGTACGGGGCCGCTCAGGGGCCCGCGTGGTCGCGATCACCGGGAGCACCGGGAAGACATCGACCAAGGATCTGTTGAGCGCGGCCCTGGATGGTTCGCTGAAGGTAGTCGCCACGGCTGGGAACTACAATAATGAGATCGGGCTGCCGTTAACGCTGCTCCGGGCGACGCAGGAGACTGAAGCGATAATCGTAGAGATGGCGATGCGCGGGCCCGGACAGATCGCTACGCTGACCGAATACGCAGCTCCCGAGATCGGCGTGATAACCAACGTCGGTCTCTCCCATATCGAACTCTTAGGCTCACCGGAAGCCATAGCTGAAGCCAAGAGCGAGCTGGCTCTAGCCCTACCGCCGACGGGACAGTTGATAATCAACGCCGACGACTCATGGGCGGGCTTCCTGGCCGAACGGACAAAAGCCGAAGTTTCGACTTTCGGTCGCGACCCTGGGGCGGATTTTTGCATCGAAGATGTTGTCCTCGATGACCAGGCCCGACCCACCTGGAGAGTCGTCTTCGCCGGCCGGCCGGGCCTGTCTGTATCCTTGAATGTCCCCGGAGAGCATAACGTGGCTAACGCTACGGCCGCGCTGGCTGCCGCTTATCATCTAGGGGTACCGCTGGACGTCGCGGCCAAAGCATTGGCGAAGGCGACACTTTCAGAGATGCGTCTGAATATCATTAAAACAGCCGAGGGCGTCACGGTGATCGATGATACGTACAACGCCAACCCGACGTCCATGGCCGGCGCTCTCGATACATTGAACCGCATCGATCCCGGAGCGCGGCATATCGCGGTCCTGGGGCAGATGGCGGAACTAGGCGATATTTCGGACCGGGAACACGAATCGCTAGGCGCTCTGGCGGCTGAAGCCTCGCTTGACCTGCTCGTTGGGGTCGGGGGTGAGACCACGGTCCTCGTTGAGGCGGCCGCTGCCGCCGGTCTAACGGCGGACGCCATCAAACATTTCTCAACGAATGAGGCGGCGCTGGATTGGCTGCGGAACACCCTTGTGAGCGGCGATATCGTGTTAGTGAAGGGTTCGCGGGCCGTCGGGCTGGAATCAGTCGTCGCCGGGTTGAGCAGGGAGGGTCAGCCTTTATGAGGTTTCCGACTTATACGATATTCCTGACAGCTGTCTTATCGCTCGTCATCCTGGCCGCGCTGGCGCCTCTTTGGATCAGGTTCTTGAAAGCCCGCGGCATCGGGCAGAACGTGCGGGTAGATGGACCCCAAGGGCACTTGCTGAAAGAAGGTACGCCGACCATGGGCGGTGTGCTTATCTTGACGACCATTGTCGTGACCTTCCTGTTTATCGGGCAAGCCGATAGGCTGGCGATTGTGGCTCTGGTGACGACAGTCAGTTGCGGGCTTCTCGGGCTCCTGGATGACACGAGTAAAGTCTTGAAGGATCGCTCTTTGGGCCTTGGCGCTCGACAGAAGATGTTGATCCTGGCCGTCATCTCGATTGTCGTTGGCATGTTGGCCGTCAATTACGGCGACTTATCCACCAGGGTCGATGTGCCCCTGACCGGGATTTCGCTCGATCTTGGTTGGTATATGACTAGCGTCGATGTTCTCGGAGCGACGCTGATCATCCCCTGGT
>DAOUYN010000039.1 GCA_030666075.1 Actinomycetes bacterium
CCTGGTCTTGATCGGCCTCTTTATTTCGCTCTGGCTCTTTCAGGTGCCGAGTCCGATAACGCCGGTCAGTTCGGTCCTGCCCGGCCCGACTTCATTCACCCTGCAGGAGGCCCAGTTGCAGGATGTATTGAAGAACAATGAACAGAGCTACGCCGACTGGTTTCAGCTGGGGCAGCTCTATCTTCGCTGGGCGGACCAGCTCCAAAAACAAGATGATTTCAACGCGGCCCGCGACAAACGGCAGGCGGCGATCGACGCTTTTACAAAAACACTGAGTATCCGTCAGGACCACAGCATGGCCAAGACCAGCCTCGGAGACGCGTATTTTTTCCTCGGTGATTTCGACGCCGCCATCAGTCAATATGTTCAGGTGATCGACCAAAACCCCGACTACCCATTGGCCCATTTCAACTTGGGTTTTGTCCTCTTCGATCAGCGCGATTACAATGGGGCCAGCCAGCACTTCAATGCTTATCTAAACCGTGAACCAAATGGGCAGTACAGTGAAGCTGCCAGGGTCAGACTCGACGAGATCAAACGGATCCAGCGCAACGACAGCTAACGGGTGCGTCTTCTAGACCGGCTGATGCTTTTCGTGTATGGTATTGTGCCAAAGCAGGCAACGCTTTGCTTAAAAGCAACGCGAAGCGGGTATATAATTTTAACTTTTTTATAGAAGAGGAAGTGGTATCTATGGCAGAAGGCATGCTTGTCCTAACAGATGGGAATTTTGCGAGCGAGGTACTCGAATCTGATCTACCAGTACTGGTAGATTTTTGGGCTCCATGGTGCGGGCCTTGTCGTGTGATGGGCCCGGTCATCGAGGGCTTTGCCAAGAAACACGAAGGAAAAGTAAAGGTCGGAAAGTTAAACGTAGACGAGAACCAGACTACAGCTTCCGGTCATGAGATATTGAGCATCCCGACTTTCATCGTTTTTGTGAACGGCAAGGAAGCCAAAAAGTTAGTAGGCGCGGTCCCTGAGAAAAAGCTCGAAGAAGAGCTTTCGGAATGGACCTAGGTACAGCGCATGTGTGAAGCGAAAGTCTACCTTGAAAAAGAAGGTGGGCGCGAACTCCTCATGGAGGACGTTGTCTCTATTAAGCCGATCGATGAGGGCCTGAGCCTCATGGATATCATGGGCCGGGAAAAGCCCGTGGCCGCGGCGATCAAAGAGATCAAGCTACTTGAGCATGCCGTACTCCTAGAGCCGCTTAGTTAAGTCCTACCTCATGCCAAGCAAGGCCTTCAAGTGCTTGGTCTGTCGCCTGCTCACCGGCACTTCACTTGTCGACGCGTCTTTGATCTTCAGCAGATAGAGCCCACCGTATAACGATATCATCTCGTGGACATGGTCTAAGTTGACGACAAAACTCCGGTGCGAACGAAAGAACGATTTCGGCGAAAGTCTGACCTCAAAATCCTTGAGGCGCAACGAGCTGACAAACTTGCCTTTCTCACTGTTTATGACGGTGAACTCGCCGTGGCTTTCAATAAAATAGATCTCGGCCGGACAGAGAAGGATCGTCTTGGATTGCTTCGTCACCGGTATCCTGTCCAGCATCGTGGGCTCAACCGGCTTACCCTGGCTCGGCCTTGAATCATCCATCCTGCTTTTGACACGAGCGACCGCGTTCTTGAGGCGCTCCTCAGAGACCGGTTTGACCAAGTAATCCGCCACATCCATCTCAAAAGCCTTGACCGCGAACTGTCCGTAAGCGGTAGTAAAAACAATCGCCGGCTGGCACTCGAGCTCCTTTACCTTCTCGGCCATCTCCAGACCATTCATTCCCGGCATATCAATATCGACGAAGGCGATATCGTAGCAAATGCTACCCATCAGCTTCAGAGCCTCATCCGCGGTTCCTGCCTCGCCCAGGATTTCAATATCGGCCAGTTTCTCTAATAGATACCGCATCTCCGAACGCGCCGGCGCTTCATCGTCGACGATCAAGCCTCTAATTTTCATTTAGTCCTCCCGGCGCCGGGATCCTCAGGGTGACCTCGGTCCCTTCGCCTACCGTACTGCTGATATTTATTAGCCCCGAGGAACCGTATAAGCTCCTGAGCCGCTCGCGCACATTGTTGAGCCCGATCCCCAGCCCGGAACCGTTGTGATCATCGAATTTCGACAAGCTCTCCGCCTCGATACCGACCCCGTCGTCGTGGACCTGCACATAGAGATGGGAACCATCCAGCTTTGCCGCCAAACCCAAATGCAGCGGCCCCGTTTTGGCCATGCCATGTTTGACGGCGTTCTCAACCAACGGCTGCAATACCAGTGAAGGCAGAGTCGCTTGACGGGCATCGTCATCGATCTGCCAATCAATCTGAAGCCTGCTCCCGAACCGGGCCCGCTCGAAGACGAGATAGGAATTGACATATCTCAGCTCCTCGTCGAGGGTCGTAAACTGGTTTTGCCGCTCCAACGACTCGCGGAAAAAATCGGCGAATTGGATTATCAGCCGTCTGGCCGTCCGGGGATCAGTGCGGCACAGAGCGGCAATAGTATTGAGCGTATTAAACAGGAAGTGGGGGTTTATCTGGGCCCGTAATGCTTTCAGCTCTGAGTGCATGGCCAAGGACTGTTGCTTATCGAGCTCGGAAAGTTCAAGTTGCGTGCTGAGCAGTACCCCAAGACCGATAGCGACAGAGATACGATTTTCCGTCAATTTTTTTGGAGGGAGAAAAAGAAACTCCAGCGTCCCGCGCTCCTTGCCCTGTACGGTCAACGGAACTGAGATCCCGGTCCATTTCTCCCCGCCGCTCTCGAGATCATGAAAGATCATCGCTCCGGATTCGTCGAACAGCCCCGTCCTATCGATAAAACTTTCAGCTGAAAACTGCTCGGCATAAATGCCGACCGCCGCCAAAATATCATTCTTTTCCAGAACGGCCGCCGCATCTACATCGCTTTGATCGAAGATGATCTGAGCGACCTCTCGACCGGTCTCGGGGGTAAAGCCTTGTCTCAAGTAAGAGAGTGTCTCGTTCGCGATCGTCAACATCTCATGAGACTGCATGGCCAGAGCGCGCTCCGGACCTTCATGCCATTTATAAAGGAGAGTGAGGACAGAGAACAGGCTGATACCGTAGATGACCCCGACCAGCAGTAGCGCAGCGCCATTGTTGAACGTCACTTTGAAGATGCCGCTCGCAAACAGTATGAAGATAATCAGGACCGAGGCCCCGATGGTCACCGCCCCTAGCGCGATGTATAAGAAGGAAGAGGGCTGTCTGTTCTCCATATCGCCTCCGAACTGCCTGTAGTATAGACGAGAATCTACTAAGAGCCTAATGCGGCCAGTTCAAAGTAACCAAGAGAGACCGCCGCGGCGACAAGGATCGCTCCAAACAATGTCTGCAATGAAGTATTTTTCAGTCGCATCGCCATCTTCGAGCCCAAATAAGCCCCGGGAATCACCCCAAGCACCAAAAGAGAACCGAGCTGGAGGTCGATGTGGCCGAGTGAATAATGGATCGCCGCGCCGGGAATAGTGATGGCTCCGACTACGGCCAGAGATGTTCCGAAAGTGGTCTTCATGTCGAGGCCCAGCCGCAGGCGGAGAAAGGGCACCAGCAAGAACCCGCCTCCGAGGCCGAGGAGGCCGGAAGCCAGTCCGATAGCCGCTCCGCCGAGCGCCAGTGACGCCAGACCGACCGATTGCGGTTCGATCGGCTCCGGCTCATCACGCTTGAATATGAAGCGCCAGCCCAGAACGAAAATAATGGCGGCTGTAGCCAGGAGGATGACACTCCCTCCCAGCCATGGAGTCAGCGTGGCGCCGATAAGAACGCCGACCATACCTGATAGTGCCAGCGGGACAGCATACTTCCACGCAACGTAACCTCTGCGACCATACGAGGAAGCGCCGACGATCGCAGCCGGGATATTTAACAGCAAGGGAGTACCGACGACGATGAGAGCGGGCTCGTTAAGGATGAGGCGGAGCGCCGGCTTGGCGATCAGTCCGCCGCCAAGACCGAAGAGACCCGAAAGATACCCGGAAAAGAAGCCGACGACCAGCGCGATCATCGGCGCTCAGCCCTCAGTGACACCGGATGCTTCCGCGTCATGGTCAGACAGTAGCGCGCTCTCGATTTCATCAAGAACGCCGGGTGCCGCTGCGTTGGCTAGGACTTCCATCGCCTGAACGCGGACTACGAGGCGCGCCCCGACATCTTCGTCCAGCCAGAAGACGGTGGCCGCCACTTTCTCCCGCAGCCGCTCGACTATCTCCGCCGCCTCTTTGGCGCCCGTCTCGGTCAATATTGTGATAAAGGTATCGCTGCCCGCGCGGGCGAGAAAATCGGTCTCCCGGGCTTGCCGCCCGAAGAGCTGGGCAAGCGAAACCATCGCTCGCTCCGAGGCACGGCTACCATATGCGCCGGTGATCTCATTAAGGTCTTCGACCACGAAGGCCGCCAAAGACAGCTCGTGCGTATAGCGGCGAGCCCGTTTCAACTCCGTATCCAGAACATCGATCAGACCGCGGCGGCTTAACAGTCCCGTCAATCGATCGATCGTCACATTGAGGGCCTGGTTCGAGTCGACGGCTGTCCAGCGCCGCCTTTGTGTCGGGAGACAAGCCGACCAATCCGAAGCGCCCCGAAGAACCGCCCTCGCTTGATCTTCGCACGTGGCATACCCGCAGATAGTACAGTTCAGTCGGGAGTCTGCTTCGCCCAGCCCCCCGGCGGCCAAGCTTTGCGCCACTTGGGCGGCCTGTATCCGCTTGCGGGTTTGCGGTTTAGGGGTAAACCCTGAGGTTACGGCGAGGCGAGACAATGACCGCAGCTGTTCATCGTCCAGACCATCACCGTCTACCTCGGTCGCGGCGCATTGCCCGCAACCCCAAAGATTAGTGACTCCCGCCGACCCTTCGAGATCATTTCGGTCCGGCAGGCCGGCCAACAATCCCGCCAGGTCGCATCGGGAAAGCGGGTCCAAAATCCCACCATCGGCCGCCCCAAGTTCGACTTCTAGAGCGATTCCCTGCTCGCTTAGGGCTGCCAGAATATCGGTCGGGGAAACGACGGCGGCCAGAGCGCTTTCGCCTCTCTCTGTCAGCATCCGGGCGCCGAGACACGGGGCGACGACCACAGAACGAGGACGCCCCGGATAGACTTCTGCCACGAGTCTCGCCTGGACTTCATATTCGGTAGCCAAAGGAGCGAGAGACTCGACTAGATCCGGGCGGAACCGTTCTAATAAGTTGACGATGACCGGGCATGACGACCTGATCGAGGGCGGCGAGGACTCCTTGTTCGAATCGAGGTCTTCATACATCAGATCAAGTAGTCGCCTCGCCGGCGCCCCTTCTTCGACCGCGTGAAACCCGATAGCCAGCAGGGCCGCTTCCCAAGCAGGCCATTGAGACGTTGGCAAGAGCAAGCGTGTTTGACGGGGAACGATAGCGACCAGCTGCTGTTTTTTCAAGAGATCTAATACGGTCGTTATGGCCGACGGGGCCGGGATCAACGCGGCTTGAGAGCAGCCTGAGATGCAGGCGCCGCAACCGACACAGCGCTGAGGATCTATCTCAAGAATAGTCTCCGTGACCGCGACGGCGTCGACCGGACATAGCCGAACACAGTGTCGACACCGTCGGCACGCGGTCGAATCGGTCCTTATCATCTCTAAGGCGCTCATCGCTGAAAATATGTTTAGGGGTGTCTGATTTCGTGAAGAATATTCTCGCCCTGCTTTCGATTTAAGTATAGAGGACGAAGCGGATGAATCCAAGGCATCAACGGTTGTACCATTAACGCTAGGTCGGTTGACTAGCTGTTGTAGGCCTTGGTAAGCTTGTCTGGTTGATCAAGGAGGCCATAGTGATAAGTAAGCCGGTCGAAAAACCTACCAAAGAACAAAGCGCCCCGACTAGCGGCTGCTCATTGGTTGTTTCTGATGACACGACCGATATCCCCGTGATCAACATAGTGGGCGAAGTCGATCTCTCGAGCGCCCCGGGCGCTTACGCGATGATGTGGCGCACGAGCGGCCACGGCAAACGGTCCCTTATCATCAATCTCGAAGAGCTTGATTTTATGGACTCTTCCGGATTGCAGGCGCTCCTGCGTCTTAGGGAAAAGTTACGGGCGCGACATCAAAGGGTCCTCCTGGCCGGAGCCAAGCCTCCCATCAAGAAGCTTTTCCGCTTGACCGGCTTCGACCAGCTGTTTCAGCTCTTCCCCGACGCCGACGAAGCCAAAAAAGAGGTCAACTCAGCTCAATAGGACACCGAGCGCCAAGCGCGTTCGACGGCGGCGACCGCAGCAACAGGCGAAGCAACCGCCGCCAACTTCGACCCCGCGACCCCGAGTGAGTCTATGTCCAAACTATCGAGAAGGACCAGCGGGCGGCCGAGCTTGATCGCCAGGCCGATCTCACTGAGCGTCCCGGCGCCGCCGCCGACCGCGATCACACCATCCCCGGTCTTAACGACGAGATAATTCCGGCCATGGCTAAAGCCCGTGGGGATGGAGACCGTGATGTAGGGGTTTGCATCGGAGCGATCATCGCCAGGCAAGATGCCGAGCGACATGCCGCCAGCTTCGGCCGCGCCGCGAGCAGCTGCCTCCATCACCCCGCTGAGGCCGCCGCAGACCAGTATATATCCGGCCCGGGCGATCTCCCGCCCGACCTCATAGGCAGACTCGGCTTGGCTCGCCGTGGGTTCGCCTGCCCCGATAACGGAAATATACCGTTTGCGCTCACCGACCGTGTTCATCATGAATATGCGGATTGATGTGGACCATCACATCCGCCACCCCCTCAACATTCTCCGTTACCCGTATCTTGCACTGCTTCGCTATCTGGTGGCCGTCCCGGACCGTCAAGTCCGGATCGACCTCGATCTTGATATCGACAAAAAGGTTGGGTCCCAGACGCCTAGCCCGAGCCTGCGCGTGCTCGACACCCGGGGTTCCCTCGGAGATCGAGGTGATCTGACCCATCGTCTCATCCTCGGGAACCCGGTCCATCAATTCTCGACCGGCGGCCCCGGCTATATCATAGGCAAGCTTGAGGATGATCAGCGATGTCAGACCGGCGGCCAGCGGATCCAAAATAGGATACCCGGCGCGGGCCCCGGCAATACCGACCAAGGTCGCGAGCGACGTTATGGCATCCTTACGATGGTCCAGCGCCCCGGCCATCAGCAACATACTCCGATGGCGTCGGGCCGTGCGGGAGACGAGCCGATAGAGACCCTCTTTAACAAAGATCACGACGATTACCGCAACCAGCGCTATCAACCCCGGGACCTCGGTATCCCGGGAAGCAATCGATACGATCGTGCGCATCAAGATGAG
>DAOUYN010000142.1 GCA_030666075.1 Actinomycetes bacterium
ATCGAGCAGAACACCATCGACCTGCGGACCGAGCTCCGCAAGGCGCAAAACCAGATCTCGTTGCGCTTCGACGCTGCGCCAGTGCGGTAAACGCTCCCGGCGGTGCGCGGCTACCCGATCGCGCATCTCATCATCGCTGCAATCGAGCGTGGCCAGAAAAACGGGCCGCCTCGCGCTGTCTAAGAGCTCGAGAGCTAAGCGCGATTTGCCCGAGCGGGCACCCCCGGTCACCAAGGTCAAAGGCGGCTGCTGTTTAGGGCTCATCAACGCCTGACCAACTCGGCCGCGAGGACCTCGACCCTCACACGAGCAGTCTCCTCATCGATATCGACCCGCGCCGATACATCGAATACCTCGCGAATGACTTCCGGCGTCAGCAGCTGCTCCGGGGGTCCGGCCCCGACCATCCGTCCTTCTTTTATTAGCGCGAGAGTATCCGCATAACGAGCGGCCATATTCAGGTCGTGCAAGACGACGATGATCGTGGTCCCTTCAGAATTGAGGCGCTTGAGGAGTTCCATCATCTCTAATTGCCGGCTGAGATCGAGGTGCTGGGTCGGCTCGTCGAGAATGAAAAGACCCGGCTCCTGAGCCAGCGCCTGCGCGATCATCACCGATTGCTTCTCGCCCCCGCTTAGGTCCGTTATCGGTCTATCACGTAAAGACAGTGTCCCGGTCAGCTCCATGGCGGCGCGGACCACCTCGTGATCGTGCTCGCTCTCCGTCTGGAGACGGCCCAGATACGGTGTCCGCCCCATCAAGACGACCTCCCAGGCGGTGAAAGCAAAGGCGATCGACGACTCTTGGGCGACGACCGCGATCTCCCGGGCCAGATCTCGGGAACTGTACGATGTGATCGAACGGCCATCGAGACGGATCGAACCCGATTTCGGGGTGAGCCGCCTGGCGATGGCCTTAAAGAGTGTCGTCTTGCCGCTGCCGTTCGGCCCCAGGATAGCTGTGAACCCACCATCAGGTACGGTGAGATCGACGCCCGCCAAGACCTGAGTCCGACCGTAAAAACAGTTGATACCCTTCAGCTCTAGCTTGGGTCCGCTCGCCATCAGCCGATCGTCCTTCGCCGGGTTCTTAAGAGGTAGATGAAGAAAGGCGCCCCAAACAGCGCGGTCACAATACCGATCGGGATCTCGGTCGGCGACAAGACGGTACGGGCGATAATATCGGTGACCACCATAAACAACGCCCCGCCGAGCGCGGCGGCCGGGATCAGTGTTTTGTGGTCCGGACCGATGATAAGGCGCACTATATGCGGGACGATGAGACCGACAAAGCCGATCAGGCCGCTGACGGAGACGGCCGCCCCGGCCAGGAGCGCAGTCGCCCCTAAGAGCACCGGCCTCGCCTTTTCCAGGTCTACTCCGAGGTGGGCCGCCTTATCATCGCCGAGCAGCATCACATTCAGCTCACGATAGTAAAAGAAAATAGTGGCCGAGCCGATGACGAAAAACGGCAAGATCATCTGGACATGGCCCCAGTTGCGGGCAGAAAAACTGCCCATCAACCAGAAGAATACCGAGTAGAGATCCTCGCCGTTGAGGGCCATCAACAAAGAGATGAGCGCTGAGACGAAGGAACTGACGGCAATGCCCGCGAGCAATAGGGTCGTTGTCGACACCCGGCCGTCAACGCGACTTAGGCCGTAGACCAAGCCCGTCGCCGCCAACGCTCCCAAGAATGCGAAGACCGGCAACGATAGGGACAAGAACATCAATCCCTCGCCGAACATCAACACCAGCGTGGCCCCAAGCGCCCCGCCCGAGGAAACACCGATGATGTACGGCTCGGCCATCGGATTGCGGAAAAGTCCTTGAAGCGCCGTGCCCGAGATCGCCAAGGAAGCGCCGACGATCGCGCTGAGGATTATCCGCGGCAGCCTCACTTTCAACCAGATGAACTGGCTGGCTGAGAGTGATTCAGCCCCAAAGAGCCAGGCGGTCGAAGCGGAGATGATCTCCGAAGGAGCCACCCGCACCGCCCCGACCGCCCCAGCCAAGACGAGAGCGCCTAAAAGCGCCAGCCCCAAGGCCGGGATAAAGACACTTTTAGACAACACTCCTCATTTCACTCGAACAGGTCCGGATGGATCAGGGCGGCGAATTGCTCCAAGGCGTCGATAAGCCGCGGCCCCGATCGGTTGATGATATTCTCGTCGATCACATGGATCCGGTCGTTCCCGGAGACACTCAAAGCCTCCCAGCCATCGCGCTCGGCGATGTCCTTCGGGTCGGACATGCTGCCCGTCGATGCGAAGTAGACATCCGGGTCCTGATCGATCAGCGTTTCGAGGCTGAACTGAGGATAAGCCTCGTCCAGCTCACTGCCGAGACTGGTCCCGCCGGCCACACTGATCACATCGTTGATAAGCGTAGTCCGGCCGGCCGTCATCAGCGGTTCGCTATAGACTTCATAGAAAACCGATGGCGCGCCGGTCGCCTCAGCGACCTTCTCCCGGACCGCGGCGATCCGGTCTTCTAGGCCCCCGACGAGCTCGTCCGCCGCATCGTTGACATCGGCAGCCCGGCCGATCCGGCGAATGACACCAGGCAGCTCATCGACGGTGGTCGGGTTGACGACGAAAACATTGAATCCCTCGTCTCGCAGACGCTCGACGACCGGGTCCTGGAGGCCGCTAACGGCCACGATCAGGTCCGGCTCAAGCGAGAGGATTTTTTCAATATTCGGGTCGGCAAAACCGCCGACCTTGTCCTTCTCCTGGGCTTCCTCGGGGAAGTCACAGAAGTCGGTTACGCCAATGACCCTCTCGCCCAGCCCGAGGGCAAAAAGGATCTCGGTGTTAGAGGGAGCCAAAGAAAGCAGTCTTTCAGGCACCTCTTCAAGAGTTAGAGTCTGACCGGCGTCATCCGTGAGTGTCACCGAAAAAGCCTCCGGCCCAGGGTCCGGCGCACTCGCGGTGCTGGCCGGGCGATCGCAACCAGTCAAGGTAAGCGCCAGCAGTAGCACTCGCGCCAAAATTCCTAAGTATTTTTTCATTTTAATCTCCAATAGACATCTGAACATACAAAAAACCCCCGGACGAAAAACCGAGGGTCACCAAAATTCCTGCACAATAAACCACCTTAATCCTCGAAGGCTATCCGCAAAACGGACAGTCTACCGGGCAGGTTTCCTGACTTCCAGCTCTAACGTGACCGGCCGCCTTCCCACCCAGGGGCAGTGGCTTTGTCTACCGGTAACTTGCTGGTCACAGTGGCGGGCCCGTGTCGGATTCTCCCTCGTCTTTAGAGGAACCACCGAACTTCCCTATTATCCCTTCCGGCCTAGCTAAAGACCGGTCGGACACCCGGAACCAACTTTCAAATACAAAAAAAGTATACTCCGCTTTGCCGGAATGTAAACAAGCGCGAGGTCTCTAGGCAGTAGGATTCCGGCGGCGGCGGAGGTTGATCCTCGAGCTTGAGGTTTCGGGAGGGCGCCGGGGTATGCTGACGTGGATGTCACGAGCCAGAAATTCACCGATATCAGTAGTGAGGATGCGGGCGACCTCCGGATTCTTAGTGGTCAACTTAATGCCGAAAAACTCGCAGACGATGTAGCCGTCATCGAGCCTCGTTTTGTCGCCCATTTCGCCCTCCTCGATATGGCTGGTTGACCAGCTCTCACTCTTTATATCGTGAGACAGC
>DAOUYN010000185.1 GCA_030666075.1 Actinomycetes bacterium
AGCATTATCATAATAATTCCGAACCTCGGATCACCGGTGATGACCAAGGAGACAGTAAGTGGCTGAACTGGATGCAAATAAACCGATATCGATCGTCATCGTCGACGATCATGAGATCATCCGCCGCGGGGTCCGGGACTGGCTGGAAACGCATGATGAGTTCAATGTCGTCGGGATGGCCGAGTCCGGCGCGACTGCTGTCAGGCTGGTCGAAGAACATGTCCCTGATGTTGTCTTGATGGACCTGGTTATGCCGGAGATGGACGGCGTAGAAGCAACCCGACAAGTAAAGCAAGCCAGCCCCCGCACCCAAGTCGTGGTACTCACTTCATACCACGACGATGAGCATATCTTCCCGGCCCTGCAGGCCGGCGCCCTCTCCTACGTCCTTAAAGATATTAAGATGGAAGACCTCGGCGAAGTCGTCAGGCAGGCGGCGCGAGGAGAGGCGGCGCTCAATCCGCGTGTCGCTGCCCGGGTCATCCAGGAGCTGGACATCGCCAACCGCAAAGCTTCCAACCCGGTCGCCGAGTTGACCCCGCGCGAGATGGAACTGCTGAAAATGATCGCTCAGGGATCGAGCAATAGCGCTATTGCCGCAGAGCTTTTCATTAGCGAACATACAGTGAAGGGGCACGTCAGCAATATTCTCAACAAGTTGCAACTGGCCGATCGCACCCAAGCGGCAGTCTATGCCTGGCAGCAAGGGATAGTGAAGAGGGACTAGACGCTCTTAATCAGCAGGTGAACCGATCAGGGCCGCCCGCCACAGGTACCGCACCGTTGCGACCGCCACTAACATCGCCGCCCCGGCCACGACGCCGGCTCCTGCATCCAACGCCGGCGGGACCAGCGCCTCGAGCATGCTCCCAAAGGCAGGCACCGAGCCCGCTGTATGCGCTAGCTCATGAGTAAGGCTTGATAGAGCTGGAATACCGTGGGCGAAGATGCCACCGCCGACCATGAACATGGCCGCCGTGCCGGCGATCGATAGACCCTTCATTAAGCGGGGTGCCGCCCGAAGAATAAGCGCTCCCAGCACCCTTAGTTCCCGGTCGAACCCACCGGAGCCATGGACTCGGATGAGGTAGCGCCCGCCGTCGTCGAGCTTGACTATCGCGGCCACCAGGCCGTAAACGCCGACAGTCATGACGAGCGAAATGCCGGAGAGCACCACCAGTCGGATCATGAACGGTGCCGTCGCCACTGTCCCCAGCGTGATGACCACGATCTCTGCGGAAAGAATAAAATCGGTGCGGACGGCGCCGCGGATCTTTTTTTCCTCTAGCTCGACAAGATCGACATTGGAATCGGTTAGAGCCGCCAAGTGGTCGGTGGGACCATGCTCGCCCACATCATTACCCAAGAACCTGTGCGCCAACTTCTCAAATCCTTCGAAACACAGGAAAGCGCCCCCCGCTATTAATAGAGGCGTCACCAGCCAGTTGGCAAAGACACTGATGACCAAAGCCGCCGGTACGATCAGCCGCTTATTCCTCAGCGATCCTTTGGCCACCGCCAGGATGACCGGCAACTCGCGAGCCGCTCTGACCCCGGCCACCTGCTGAGCGTTGAGGGCCAGATCATCCCCGAGGACCCCGGCCGTTTTCCTCGTGGCCACCTTGGTCAGCGTAGCGATATCATCGAGAACCGCGGCAATATCATCGATCAGGGCCAGTAGGCTGGTTCCGGCCACCGTTACTCTCCCTTCTCTCGAGGGTCGTTAGATCGAGAACGAGTAGAGGTGAAGGCCAGCGCCAAGGTAGCCATCCGAACGACCGCGTAAAACAGGGCCGTGAAACGTCGCATCGGACCTCGATTCTCCGGGGGCGGTAGTTGAATAAATCTACCGGTATTATAGCGAAGCGCGAAAGTTAGATGAATAGGTGAGAGGTCGACAGGAGACAGATCAGGCAAGGAAGAGCTTTAAGTACTCGCCGTAGCCCTCATTCGCCAGGTCTCCTTTGGAGATGAACCTTAGTGCGGCAGAGTTCAGACAATACCGCGACCCTTTGGGTGGCGGTCCGTCGGGAAAGACGTGGCCGAGGTGTGAATCCGCGCGGCTGCTGCGGACTTCTGTCCGGTGCAAAGGCGCCCCCTCGTCTTTAGTAACGATATATCTGTCGTCGATCGGCTTGACGAAACTCGGCCAGCCGGTGCCTGAATCGTATTTATCATTGGAACTAAAGAGCGGCTCACCTGAGACGACATCGACATAGATGCCTTTACTTTTATTTTCCCAGTGCAGGTTTTCAAACGGCGGCTCGGTCCCCTCTTCTTGCGTCACCGAATAGCTGACGGGGTCCAGTCTCTTCTTCAGCTCTTCGGAGCTGGGCTTGGTAAACTCTTTCCAGTTCGCTTTGTTACTCATTTTTTATCTTGCTTCTTTATCTTCCCGGAACCCTTTAGGCTCTCGGCCACTTCCGGATCACCATAGTACAGGAGATTACCGCTGCCGGTGATGTTGGCGGTCAGGTTGTCTTTGGCCCGCAAAGTGACATTGCCGCTGCCGACGATCTCGACTTGCGCTTGCGTCGAGCTTAGCGCCTTCGCCAGATACTTACCCGAGCCGGTGATCGATACTCCCTGGCCGAATACTTTTCCGCCGACAACAGAGATGTTTCCGGACCCACCGATGGCCGTATCAAGCCCCTGGGCCTCCACTCTTTTGACCTTGATCAGCCCGGAACCCCGGGACAGGATCTTGACGATATCGGCCTCGAGCTTGCCGGTCTCCACCTTGCCCGAGCCTTCACTCTCCACTTGGATCAGATCGCCCTTCAACGTCCCGGTGCGAAGATCGCCTGAACCGGTCAGCATCATGGTGAGCCTCTCGCCCGACAGATCGGGAACGGAGATATCACCGCTACCGGTCAATTCGGCCCCGCTCAACGTGTTCACGGTCAAAGCGAACTCGATCGGCTTTTTGGGCCTGAGTTTCGTCCCGTCGCTGACAGAGATATTCAAAGTATCGCCGACGATCTCTATATCAAACA
>DAOUYN010000108.1 GCA_030666075.1 Actinomycetes bacterium
GGACGGGGGGTCGGTCGACATGATGGAGGTTGTTGCCACATCTATCACACCGGTCGCCCCTGAAGGTGTCTTAGCGCCGGCCTCGACGGTTTGGTTGCCGCGGGCTGAAAAAGAAGATGCGAAGGTGACTATCGGCGTGGACAAAGTCGAGTTTGCTCGAGCTGAGACACGGCTGTATGTCACTGCCGTGAATGCAGACGAGGTCGCGGTCGTGGTCCAAGTCTCGAACAGCTTCATCAAACAAAGCGGCCTGTTCTTCGAGCCGCTGATCGAGTTGCCTGAGGGCTATCAAGAGATGCCGATAGACCTGTCGGCCAATGCGACCAGCACGGGAGTAATAGTCTTTCCACCGCTTCAGGAAGACACCCGGTTTGCGTTCAGCTTGACGGCTTTGGGCCGGGCCGGCGAGAGCGTATTTGACTTCGAACTAGAACCCTAGTGAGCATGGCCCGTACCTGATTGACCCTCTTAGATTTACGGCATATACTCAAAATGATCGTGCTAGGCGGGGAGTTAGCGGTGCCCTACACCTGCAATCCGCTATAGCAGGGCTGAATTCCTGCCTTAGGTCTTTGATTCCATGAACGAGTTCGGTCGAAGCGGTATTGAAGGCCGGGTCCTACGCAACAGGAATTTGTGAACCCCGTCAGATCCGGAAGGAAGCAGCGGTAAGCAAACCCTTCTGTGTGCCGTGGGGGTGCCTGGCTGGAGCCGACTTTTCCGGGTGTCGCTTGGAGTCTTTGGTCGACGGTGGGTGCACGATCATTTTCTGTAATCGACGGGCACCGGAGCGTATGACTTATATATCACTCTATCGTAAATGGCGGCCGCAATCTTTCAATGAAGTCGTTGGCCAGAGCCACATCTCTCAGACGCTGACCAATGCCGTCAAGGATGATCGCGTCGCTCACGCCTATCTCTTTGCCGGCCCGCGGGGCACAGGCAAGACCAGTACCGCCAAGATATTAGCCAAAAGCGTCAACTGCATTGAAGGGCCGACACCCGCACCATGCGGGAAGTGCGAGTCGTGCCTGGCGACGACGATGGGGAATTCGCTCGATGTCATCGAGATGGACGCGGCTTCCAACCGTGGTATCGAAGACATCCGGGACCTCAGGGACAAAGTCGCCTTTGCGGCCACGGCGGCGCGGCGCAAAGTATATATTATCGATGAGGTCCATATGTTGACGGAGCCGGCTTTCAATGCGCTTCTCAAGACCTTAGAAGAACCTCCGGAGCATGTCATCTTTGTCCTGGCCACGACCGATCCGCAAAAAGTTCCGGCCACTATCGCCTCACGCTGTCAACAGTTCGAATTCCGCCGCATCCCGATCCCGGCTACGGTCGCTCATCTAGAGAAGATCGCGAAGGCGGAAAAAATAAAGATAGCTAAAGAGGCGCTCGCGGTCGTGGCGCGCCATGCCGAAGGGAGTCTTCGCGACGCTATCGGCATGCTCGACCAACTCTCGGCTTATAAAGACCAGAAGATCTCCGAAGATGAGGTGGCCACGTTCCTCGGCCTGCCGAGCTCCGCACTAGTCGAGCAGGCTATTGAACTGATCATCGTTCAAGATGTGGCCGCCGTCTTCGAGTTTGTCGAAGCCTTGACCGAGGCCGGGCGGGATCTCCGCCAGTTCGTGGCGGCGACCTTGGCCTACACTCGTGACCTCTTTATCCTTATTCACGTAAGTTCGGCGGATTCTCGAAATCAACTCATCCATCGCGGGGAAGAGACGATAGAGCGGATGAAAGACCAAGCTGAACGTTTGGGGGCGGCGAAGGTGAGGAGCATTCTGACCGAAGCTAGTCGTCTCTTCGATGAACTGCGGTTTGCCGCCGAACCCAGGCTGGCTCTCGAACTGGCGCTCATGGGGCTGATGCGCGGCGAAGAAATGAGCCTGGAAGCCTTAGTAGAGCGCGTCGCCGCACTCGAGGCGGGAGGAGTTCAGGCGGTGCGGCCGCCGTCAAATAGCGGTCCGACAGCTAAGGCTCCCGAGCCGCAGCCGCGGACAACGAAAATGCCGGCGCCGAAAAAATCGCCGCCGCCGGCTCAGCCCAGCGCTGACAGCACGTCATCGCCACCAACTAAATCGCCGCCCGCCGGCGCCGGTTTTGATCTCTCGGAGGTCGAGATGGCCTGGCCGGATGTGCTGGCGGCCACCCGCAAGAAGAAGCTCTCCCTGAGCGCTTTTCTCGTGGAGTGTCGTCCGGAAGCCATCGAAGAAGGGCGGCTCGTCCTGACTTTTCCGCCGAAATCAAAGTTTGCGGAACAGGAATTGAACAAGGCGCCGAATACGGCGTTGCTAAGAGAAGCTCTCCTGGAGGTCTTGGGGGTTAAGTTGGATTTCACGACTTCGATGACGGATAAAGGTCACCCGGAGGTCGCGAAAACCAAGACCCCGCCTCCGATCGTTAAAGAGAAAGAGCCCGTTTCGGCCGGGAATGTGGAGTCAGAAGAGCCGGCGGGGGAAGATGATATGATCGATCTACTAAAAGAGAGTTTCGGCGCTGAGATCGTCGATTAGAAGGAGGACGCGGACATGAACAAAGCGAAGATGATGCAGCAGATGCAAAAGATGCAGGCCGACATGGGCCGGATGCAAGAAGAGCTGGCTCAACAGGAGATAGAGGCTACGGCCGGTGGCGGAATGGTCAAAGCTGTCGTTACCGGGGCACAGGAATTGAGGCGAGTGGAGATCAATCCGGAAGCCGTCGATCCGGACGATGTCGAGTTGCTCCAAGATATGGTCGTCGCGGCCGTCAATGAGGCCTTGCGGCAGTCACAGGAGGCGGCCGCTCAAAAGATGGGCGCCCTCACCGGCGGACTCGGCGGCTTGGGTCTTCCGGGCTTCTAGTTGCACCGCTAAGAGATGTCCGTCTACCCTAAACAGCTGGAGAACCTCATTAACGAGCTGCAGAAATTCCCCAGCATCGGAGCCAAGACGGCGCAGCGGCTGGCTCTTCACGTCCTCGATCACCCGGAAGAAGCCCGCTCGCTTGCCGGTGCGCTCGTCGGGGTGCGTCAGGTCAAGCTTTGTCAGCGATGCTTCAATATCAGCGGCGAGGAGCTCTGCGATATCTGCGCCGATCCCGGGCGATCCCAGGAGACTGTCTGCGTTGTCGAGCAGGCGAAAGACATCATGGCTATCGAACGGACCGGTCAGTACCATGGTCTCTATCACGTTTTGGGCGGAGCTATCGCCCCGATGGACGGTGTCGGGCCGGAGAAACTCAAGATCGCCGAATTGCTTGAGCGGCTAAAAGACGCGCCTATAAAAGAAGTGATCATCGCCACTAATCCAAATATGGAGGGTGAGGCGACCGCGATGTATCTCTCGAAACTCCTCAAGCCGCTCGGTATTAGGACCACGCGCATAGCCAGCGGCATCCCGGTCGGCGGCGATCTTGAATATGCTGATGAGATGACGCTCGGCAAGGCCCTCGAGGGCCGGCGCGACCTCTAGGGCACCCTAATGCGATTGATTCTTATCAGACACGGTCAGACCGGCCATAATGCCGCCGATCTGGTCCAAGGTCAGACTGACAGCCGCCTTTCCGAGCGCGGCCGGCTACAGGCCGAGCTGGCCGGGCGGCGTCTCGCGCAGATGTCATTTGATGCGGTCTATGTGAGCGACCTGGAGCGCGCGCTGGAGACCGCTTCGATCATTTCCTCTATCCGGCCCGGTCCGGACCCCATCGTCGACCGTCGTCTGCGTGAGCAGCACTTCGGGGTATTCGAGCGGCGTCCGATAGTCGAGCTGTTGGATGAGATGGCGGCGAAAGACCAGGACTTTTCGACTTTCGCTCCCCCGGGCGGGGAGACGCGGGTGCAGTTTTACGAGCGGATCATGGCTTTTTATCAAGATGCCCGCCGGCGTCATCAAGACGAGACAGTCTTGGCGATCACCCACTATGGCGTCATCAATATCCTGATGGGGACCTTCTTGGAGCACGAGGCGCCATTGGCGACCGATTGGCGTATTGAGAACGGTTCGATCACCATCTTTGACATCGACGGAGATGGAATCGTCGATGCCGTCGAATTGAACGCTACCGCGCACCTTTTACCGGAGGGCGATACAGTCCTTAACTGAGGCGCCTGACTAGCTTTGGGCCGTGGGTAGCGGTCGAGACGATGAGCATCAGGGCTAAGAATAAAACGGGCACGCCCCAGAAGACAGTAGCTACGCCGCCGATTTTACTCGCTGTCACAGCCGCCATGACGCCGGCAAAGGCGAAAGTATGTAACCCGAGACCGTAGATGCCGATCTTTGGCCCATGCGCGGCATTGGACTCCGCCAGCGGCGCGACGTTGGTCAGACTCAAAGACCCCAGCGCTAACCCCAGGACCAAGGCGGCC
>DAOUYN010000162.1 GCA_030666075.1 Actinomycetes bacterium
GCGCCTGGCCGGGGTCGTCTCCGTCGAGCCGGATAAAAGGGTTAATATCTCTAAGCGCGGCGGCAATGGCGGTGGCGGCGGTGGCAAGAACCCCCCGCCGGCGCCGAGCGAGACGTTGCCCTGGGGCGTCGATCGGATAGACTCCGAACTCGTATGGACCTCGGCTACCGGCGCGGCTGTTAAAGTCGCCGTAATAGATACTGGAATCGACTTGAGTCACCCTGACCTAAGCGCCAACATCAAGGGCGGCTATAACGCTATCAACCCGAGTAAGTCGGCTAAAGACGATAATGGCCACGGTACGCATGTCGCCGGGACGATCGCCGCTATCGACAATGAGATCGGCGTCGTCGGCGTCGCCCCGCAGGCGGACTTATACGCGGTCAAGGTGCTCGATCGTCGCGGCTCTGGCTGGGTCTCCGATATCATCGAGGGACTCGATTGGGCAGTGACGAACGACATCGACGTCATTAATATGAGCCTCGGGCTTTCTTCTAATGTCTCCGCTCTGGCAGCTGCCGTGGCCCGTGTCGATGCCGCGGGCATCGTCCAGGTGGGCGCCGCCGGCAACGATAGCGGCGGACCGGTCGGCTATCCGGCCGCGTATCCGCAAGTGATCGCGGTCTCAGCCGTTGACGCCGCGGATGGTCTGGCCTACTTCTCCAGCGTTGGTCCACAGGTCGATCTAGCGGCGCCGGGCGTGGCTATACACTCAACATATAAAGGCGGCGGGTATCGCGATCTCAACGGTACGAGCATGGCTTCGCCGCACGTGGCCGGTTCGGCGGCGCTGGTCTTGAGTGCCCGCGGTCCGTTGACGCCGGCTCAAGTGAAGACCTGGCTGACTTCGACGGCCGACCCGCTCGCCGGGTTGAGCGCGGTCGAGCAAGGCTCGGGCCTGGTCGATGCACAAGAAGCGGCTCTCGCTCCCTAGGTAGGCCTAGCGACACATCTAATAGACCTTATGGGGCGCCTCTGTTGTAAGATGGAGGCGTCCTTTTTTTGCCCTTTCTTGTCAGGGGGCGGTAAAGAGAAAGAGAAGACATGCTGACAGTGGGCCTGACGGGCGGCATCGCCTGCGGCAAGACGACAGTCTCCCGAATACTCGAAGAAAAAGGCGCGGTCGTTGCCGACGCTGATGTGCTTGCTCATGAGCTAATGGACGGTGACCCGTCCTTGCAGGCACGGGTGGCCGCCGAATTCGGAGACCCGGCTGTCGTGGATGGCCGGGTCGATCGAAAACACTTGGGCGAACTCGTCTTTAGCGATCCCGAGCGCCTCGCGGCTCTTAACCGGCTTGTCCACCCGCTCGTCATCGAGCGCGTCGAGGGGGTCCTTGAGGGCTGGCGGGCGCAAGACACGGCGCCCTTTGGCGTTGTGCAGGTCCCGCTGTTGATCGAGGCCGGGATGGCGGAGATGTTCGACAAGATAGTCGTCATCGTCTCAAACCCGGAGCAGCAGGTGAAACGGTTGTTGGAAGCAGGTTTGACAGAGGAGGAAGGGCTTTCGCGCCTCAGCTCACAGCTCCATGACTGGGAGCGGCTGCCCTTTGCTGATTTGACACTGATAAACAAAGGGAATCTAAAGGTGCTCGCAAGTGAGAGTGATCGCCTGTTCCGGCGATTGGAAGATATGGCGACAGAGGACGGCGGCAACTGAAAAGACGCGTACGAATAATAGCGATCGCAGCAGCCCTCGTCATGACAGTGGTGGGGGTCTTTGGTTTGGCCCGGCAGCACTATCCCCTTAAGTATAGTCGGACGTTGCTGGCCGAAGCGAGGGCGCACGGGCTTGAGCCGGGGCTGTTGGCCGGCATGGTCTATGTGGAGAGCAAGTTCGAGCCGCATTCCGAATCGGCGGCGGGGGCGGTCGGGCTGATGCAGCTGATGCCAAAGACGGCGGGCTGGGCGGCAACACAGATGGGGCGCCGCGGGTTAGCGGAGCGCTTGACTGAGCCGGCTTCCAACATTGCCCTCGGCGCCTGGTATTATCGGTATTTGCTTGATAAATATGATGATGAGCGGTTGGCTTTGGCCGCATATAATGGCGGCGAGCGGAACTTGGATGAATGGCTGAAGGCCGGGCCCGGGGCTACGGTCGATGAGACGATCGAGGCTATCCCTTTTGAGGAGACGCGCGAATTCGTCGGGAGGGTCCGGGGGACCAAACAGATATACAATCTTCTATATCCGGGATTGCGCATAGACGCCGCACCGCGGACAGGGGACTGAAGTGGCTGACTTCAAACTTATTTCTGATTACAGCCCGCAAGGCGACCAACCCCAAGCGATCAAGGAGTTGGTCGAAGGGACAGAGGCCGGTTTGGCCAGGCAGACCCTGCTTGGCGTGACCGGTTCAGGGAAGACGTTTACGGTCGCTAATCTGATAGCCCGCACCGGCCGGCCGACTTTGGTGATGGCCCCGAACAAGACGCTCGCGGCCCAGCTTTACAGCGAGTTCAAGCAGCTCTTTCCACATAATGCCGTTGAGTACTTCGTCAGCTATTATGACTATTACCAGCCTGAAGCGTATGTGCCGCAATCTGATACCTATATTGAGAAAGATGCGCACATCAACGAAGAGATCGATCAGCTGCGCCACGCCAGTACGGCGGCCATCCTCTCGAGGGATGACGTTATCGTCGTCGCGAGCGTCTCCTGCATTTACGGCCTCGGTTCGCCGGAAGAATACCTCGGCCAGATCGTCTGGCTCCGGCGCGGCGAGTCACCGGGCCTCGACCAGACCATGAAGCGCTTGGTCAACAGCCAATATCAGCGAAACGATTACAGTCTGGTGCGCGGCTCTTTCCGCGTTCGCGGCGATGTGCTGGAGGTTTTTCCGAGCTATGAAGAGACGCCTTATCGGGTCGATTGGTTCGGCGACACCGTTGAACGCATCATGCACCTCGATCCCATTACGGGAGAAGTCCTGGCCGACCTCGACCGTCTGGCCGTCTTTCCCGCCTCCCACTATGTCACTTCTCAAGAGCGCATGGAAACGGCCGCCAAGTCGATCGAAGCGGAGCTTGCCGTGCGCCTTGCGGAGCTTGAGAAGGACGGGAAGCTTTTGGAGGCACAGCGTCTGGGGATGCGGACCAATTACGATCTGGAGATGATCCGCGAGATCGGTTTTTGCTCCGGGATCGAGAACTACTCCCGCCATCTGACAGGGACGGAGCCGGGGAAGCCGCCGTACACATTGATCGACTATTTTCCGAAGGACTTACTGGTCATCATCGATGAGTCACACGTCTCGGT
>DAOUYN010000135.1 GCA_030666075.1 Actinomycetes bacterium
CGAGCGACCGCTCGACGCCTGGGACAAGCCGAGCGGCTCATATCGGCTTTTTGACGACACGGCGACTCTGGCCAGAATACTGCTGGGCGGCACGCCGCTCCAATTCGGGTCGGTGGTCTATCGGTCATCGAGTTTGGCCGCGGCTTCATTAGACATCAGCCGGTTCTCGATCATCGCCGACAGACCGTTCTTGTTGGATCTGGCGCGGGCCGGCGGCGGGGCCCTGATCGGCCGAGAGATGGTCGGCTATCGTCATCACGACCGTCAAGACTCCCGATCACAACAGCTAACGGAGGATAATCTGATCGCTCTCTATAGTCATTACCGGGAGTGCCTGCCTCAATATCTAGTCCCGCGGGACCGCCGCCTACTATGGCGTCAGTCCACTAACGGGCTGCTGGACAGTTACTGTCGTTTGCCCGCCCGGTCACGGCCGTCTTTGGCCGCCTACATAGGCAAGTGTCGGCAGGCCGGGGTGTGGCATCCCGCCTACCTGAGGGAGCCGGGGTTGTCGGCGCTGTGCGTGGCGCTCGGCTTGCCTTGGGCATCGGCGCTGTGGCGCCGCCCGCGAGCATGGGGGGTCCAGCTAGGCTTGGGCCGGCTGAAAGCGAGGGTCGCTCCCCCCGGCGCAGATTGGAATGATCAATATCATCTCGACTTGTCTTAGGCAGCCTGATGTGGTCAATGGGCCGGCCAAGGTGGCCGGTAATCTGATCAAAGAACTGGGGCAACTGGGATACCCGTTTGTCGTCAATCTTCTAGCGGCCCGCGGGTCGCGTAAGCCGGCCCTGTGGGTCGGGACGGGGCTGCTCGTCTTGGTGCTCAGTTTTGGTTGGAGCTGGCAGACCATCGAACTATCAGGCGGGCGCCTGTTGTCGCTCGATCTGAAGGTGATGTCTCAAGAGCCGAACTGGGTCGGGCGTGAAGCCAGGAACCTGGCGGCCATCAACTACCTCAGCCGCCACCCATGGACGGGCCTGGGGCTCGGCCGGCCGACTGCCGAGACGGGATCGGAACTAGCTTACTGGGTATACAATCCTTACTTGCATTGGGGTGTGGCCATGGGTTTGCCCGCCTTGATGCTCTTTGCCGCCATCATGTTGCTGGCACTGCGCCGGGCGATGGCTGCGGCTCGGCAGCCGCAGAACCGCGTCTATCATCTCGGCATCTTGCTGGCGCTGGGCGCCTGGATGATAAACCAGGTCACTACCGGTGACAGTGTCACATATTTTCACACTGTTGAATCGACCTTTTATTTCTATGCGATCCTGGGCCTCATTTTCGCCGGCTCGAACCCGGCGTACGAGGTTAGATCATTGAGTGGAGCATCCGTTGAGAGGAGCGGTTATGGACGTATTGGTGACAGGTAGCAGCGGCTTGATCGGTTCCGAGGCGGTCGAGTATTACGACCGAAGAGGGCACCGTGTCATCGGCGTGGACAATAATATGCGGCGCCAATTCTTTGGGGAAGCCGGCGATACCTTGTGGAACCGGGACCGTCTGCTGGCAAAGACCCGCCAGTTTATCCACTTTGACCTGGATATTCGCGATCGGGGCGCCGTAGACCAGCTTTTTGACAACTATTCGTTCGATCTGATAATCCATTGCGCCGCGCAACCATCGCATGACAAGGCGCGAGAGATTCCGTTGATCGACTTTGACGTCAATGCCGTCGGCACTGTGAATCTGCTCGAAGCAACGCGGCAGACCCGCCCGGACGCGGTCTTTATCTTCATGAGTACCAACAAAGTCTACGGGGATGCGCCGAACGAAGTGCCGTTGATAGAAAAAGAGAAACGGTGGGAGTACGCCCGCCCGGAGGATTTCGATGGAATTTCCGAGACCTGCCGGATAGACAGCTGTCTTCATTCGGTCTTCGGGGCATCGAAGGTGGCTGCGGACATAATGGCCCAAGAATACGGACGGTACTTCGGATTGCCGGTCGGGGTCTTCCGCGGCGGTTGCCTGACCGGGCCGAGCCATTCCGGCGTGGAACTGCACGGATTCTTGAACTACCTGGTAAAGATGGCTGTTACGGATCGACCGTACACGATCTACGGTTACGAGGGAAAGCAAGTGCGAGACCAGATCCATAGTGCCGATGTGATCGCCGCTTTTGATGCTTTTGCCGCCAACCCAAAACCCGGCGAGGTCTACAATCTCGGCGGCGGGCGGGAGAATAGCGTCTCGGTCTTGGAATGTTTGGAGATGGTCGAAGAACTTCTGGGCCGCCCGGTCCGGCGTAGCTACGCCGGGCAGCACCGAACGGGCGATCATATCTGTTACATCTCTGATCTTGGCAAGATACGGCGAGACTTTCCCGGCTGGGATATTCGGATCGGGCTGGATGAGATGGTTGCTGAGATGGTACGGACCGAAGTCGACAGCCACCGGTCGACGACTGAGGTCGGCGCGGCATGAGGGAGCGGTTGCGAAAAGTCTGGCGGCGCGACATCCTGTCGGTCCTGTGGGGCCGCCTCGTCACGGCGCCGCTCAGAAGGACACCGGTAGAGCGACTATTGGATCGCCGGTCGGGGAATCGGCAAGACCAGATGTATTTGGGCCTGGAACGGCATTATCATCAAGAAAGTTCCCGTCGCGGGGTCCGCCTTGACGAAGACTGGTCGCAAAGTGCTGCGACGCGGCGTCAGTATCTATTAGGCGTTCGCGATACGTGGCGCATAGGCTCGAAGGCGGACCGATGAAAATACTCCATCTGGCCGAAAGCTACTGGCCCGAGCGGTGCGGGGTCCAGGAGGCCATGCAGCGGTTATCTGAAGGCCTGGCGGCCCGGGGGCATGATGTGACGGTTGGCACCGGCTTCCATCCGGCGAGACAGGTCGGTCTTCACAACGGCGTTAAGATCGAGCAGTTCAATGTGGCCGGCAAGTGGACCACCGGCTATACGGGCGAGATCCGGCGGTGGCAAGATTTCGTCCAGGGTTTTCGGCCCGATGTGACGCTCAACTATGCCGCTCAGCAATGGAGCGCCGATCTCGTCTTTCCGATTCTGGACAGGATGCGAGGCGCTAAAATATTCCTGCCCTGCGGATATCCATCGCTTGGTGACTGGAAGTGGTGGTTATATTATCGTCGGTTACCGCAGGTCTTGCGCCGCTACGACCATCTCATCTATCTGTCCCGCGTCAATCGTGATTTTGAATTCGGGCGCCGCCATGGTCTGTCGTCATTTTCGATCATCGGCAATGGTGCAGATCAGAAAGAGTTTTCCGGACCGACCGGTGATTTTCGGCGGCGATTCGCCATCGATTCCCCGTTGATGCTCTTGAGTGTCGGTAATTTCAGCGCTGACAAAGGTCAGCAGAGAGTGCTCGATGCTTTCATACGTTGCGGGCGCCTCGATGCCACTCTCGTTTTTATCGGTTCAACTCCTAGCGCCTGGATGCGGGGGTTGCAAAGGGAAGCCGATCGTCGGCGTCCCGGCCGTGTCCGGGTTCTCAGCGGCCTACCGCGCCGGGAAGTGGTGGATGCATTTCAGGCCGCCGATTTGTTTCTCAGTGGTTCGGCCGCCGAGTGCTTTCCCATCGTCCTGCTCGAAGCCATGGCTTCGGCGACCCCATATATATCCACTGATGCCGGCTGCGCGCGTGAGCTTACGGGTGGCATGATCGTCAAGGGGGCGGCCGAGATGGCGCAGGCGATCAACCGCCTCGCCGACGATGAGACAGCGCGCCGGCGCCTGGCGGTAGCCGGGCAGTCCGTCTGGCGCGAGCAGTACACATGGTCGACCGTGATCGATGAGTATGAGCGGCTCTACCGGCAACTGGTGCGGGAGCGGGAGGAGGGGCGCCCACGTGAACTGGAAAGATCGAGTTGATCGTCTGGCCGGTGTTTGGCCGCTCTTTG
>DAOUYN010000038.1 GCA_030666075.1 Actinomycetes bacterium
ATGGCGGCCGTACTCGTCTTGGGACTGACTCTCGTGAATTTAGTGCGAAGCTCATACAAACGAGAAAGCAGTCTCGCGCACAAGCTGCGTGATTCTATCCATGATCTGTCGGTCATCAGCGACATATCCCTGGAAATAAGCCGGGGCCTCGAGGTTGACGCCCTGCTAAAACTTGTGTCTGAGAGTGTGGCGCAGCTCCTCAAGGCCGAGGCCGGGATGGTTCTTCTGCGCGAAGATGGAGACGATCCGACTCGCGCTTTTGTATACAACCTGCCCGCGGCCTGCCTGCGAGAAGTCACGGCCGACGCCGGTCCAGCCGGACTCATTCTTCGGAGCGGAAAACCGGCGATTATCGACGATTATGCAGCCACCCCAGCGGCTCTTCGCTCATTCATAGCTGCCGGAGTAGAGTCGGCGGTCCTAGTGCCTATCCTGGCGGCAGGCACACCCAATGGCGTCCTGGGGGCTATGTCGCTGACGGGGAGCCGGCGCAGATTTACAGATCACGACCGGCGGCTCCTGCAAGCCGTAGCCCTGCAGGCCGGCATAGCTCTGGAAAACTCGTTCCTCTACTCGACCCAAAGAAATATTGCCGATACTCTGCAAACCGCCCTCTTGACCGTGCCGGAAAAGATCGATGGCCTGACCTTCAGCCATCTTTACTGCTCAGCGACAGAAACCACAAAAGTCGGTGGAGACTTTTACGACCTCTTCGAGATCAAACCAGGTCATGCCGCCATCGTCATCGGCGATGTCTCCGGAAAAGGTCTGGGGGCCGCCACGTTAACATCGTTGATCAAGAGCACGATCCGCGCTTATACCTACGAAAATCAGGAGCCATCGGACGCTTTGGCTAAAACTAATATGGCCATCCGAAAACACATCACCGAACCGGCGGTCTTTGTGACGGTCTTTCTGGGCATTCTCGAGATGAGGACGGGCAGGCTGATCTATTGCCGGGCCGGCCATCCGCCGCCGATATTGAAAGCGGGACGATCCAGCGTGACCCTCCTTGAACAGGGCTCCCCACCCCTGTGCGTCTTCGATGAACTAAGTTATGAGAGCGGCCGGGCGACGCTCGACAGAAACGACACATTGGTCCTATACACGGACGGCATCATCGAAGCAAGGGGTCAAACAGACATGTTCGGCGAGGACCGTTTGATCAACCTTATAGGGAACGCACCACGGGAATCCACCCGATCTCTGGCGGAAGAGATATTCGACGAAGTAGACGGGCACACGAACGGACATTTTTCTGACGACGCGGCTGTCTTGACGGTTTCTCTGAAAACATCCGAGTAGCTCGCCAAAGCCGCCTTCACCCAGCCTTTTAACAGAAATGATTGCGATCTCCTTAACAGGGCATAACGACATCTTGAACGAGATATACCAGCTCATAGGGTAAGGGAGTTTTATCAGAATGGTAAGAAAGCTTAAGGGTTTAGTAGTGACTGTGATCGTTTTAGCCGTGGCGTTTAGCGCTGCCGGAGCGGCATCCACAACGGAACAATCGCGCACCGAAGATTTGACTCACCCATCCGCTCACCATCTAGACGGTGAGCAAAAAGGCCTGCAAGAGGAGCAAGAGGGCGAGCAAGAAGGTCAGCAGGAGGAAGACGAAGGCGAAGAGAGCCAGAAGAATCTGGCCGCGCGAGCCAAGATCAGCGAGAAGCAGGCTAAAGAAGCAGCTGAAATGGCTACGGGCGGAACCGCGACCGAAGTCGAGCTTGATGAGCAAAACGGCCAGGTGGTCTACGAGGTCGAGGTAGGCGACAAAGAGGTCATCGTAAATGCTGAAAACGGGAAGATCATCAGCACAGACAATGACTCGGATGATGACGATGATGATGACGATGACAACAATTCGAACAACAATTAGTCGGTAGTCCTCACGACGTTAAAGACGGCCCTCACGAGGGCCGTCTTTTTGTTTCATGCCTCTTTAGCAGATGCGGGGTTGCTGATCGGCAGTGAGATAGCGCAGAATACGTCGTCCGCCGAACTCAGTAAGTAGCTCTACGCGCGGACGGGCCGATCCTGTTTCGTTTACGCGCCCGACAGCGATGGCCTGCGGGCAGCCGCCCCGCTCTTGCAGCGCGGCCACGGCTTCGTCAGCGCTCTGCGCCGAGACCACTAAGACCAAGCGGCCCTCGCACGCCAGATACAGCGGATCCAGCCCGAGGATATCGGCCGTATCGCGGACGGCCGGCGAGACCGGAACCGCGCTTTGAACGATTTCGACGCTCGCCCCGATCTGAGATGCCAGCTCATTTAGGACAGTTGCCAGGCCGCCGCGGGTAGGATCGCGCATCCAGCGCAATTCCTGCCCAACCGCCCCGATAACGGCGGCAGCGGCCCCGGCCACCGAAGCGCAATCGCTCTTGACCCCGTCGAGCCCGAAATCGTAACGATGACACAAAACCGCCGCTTCGTGATCGCCGAGCGGCCCGGTGACGATCACGATGTCGCCGGCCTGCACTCGCCCGGCGCTGATCTGCGCACCGTCGCGCAATCGACCGACACCGGCTGTATTTAACACGACCCCCCTTAAGGCGCTATGTTCCATTACCTTGGTGTCTCCGGTCACGACGCGCACACCGGCCTCCACGGCGGCTTCGGAAACCGACCCCATAATCCGACGCAATAAGTCCAGCTCAAAGCCCTCGGAACCGACGACCGCCAGGCTGAGATAGGCGGGTTCGGCGCCCTGTGCGGCCAAATCATTGACCGTACCAAAGACCGCGAGGCGGCCGATATCGCCGCCCGGAAAAAAGAGCGGGTCCACTACAAATGAATCGGTAGTGAAGGCAAATCGTTCTTGCCCGAGCGATACGGTGGCCGCATCGTCGAGTTCTCCGGGTTCAAAGCCCGCCCCGAAAAAGCCGTCTATCAGCTCAGCCGTGAGCCGCCCCCCGCTACCGTGCCCCATGCGGAGCTTCTCTCCACTACCCATAGATATACGCGGCCCGGCAGGACCCCTCCGACGACACCATGCACGGTCCGACCGGGGTTTGCGGCAAACACGAATGGCCCCAGAGCGGACATTCGAGCGGTTTTGCCCGCCCGCCCAGGATCTCTCCGCACCGGCACCCCGGCGGCTCGGGCACCTCGTGCATCTCCAGCTCAAACCGCCGACGTGCGTCGAAGCGGCCCCACTCTCCCCGTAGTGCCAGCGCGCTGTCCGGGATGATGCCGACACCGCGCCATGACCCATCGACGACCTCGAACACTTCGTTTATCAGCTCTTGCGCCTTGCGGCTTCCTTCATACTTGACGGCTCGCGCATATTGGTTGCCGACGCCGCCTTCTCCCCGGGCCATTTTCGCCACCAGCATCGTTGTCGCTTCCAAGACGTCGAGCGGCTCAAAGCCGGCTATGACCGAAGCGACGCCAAAGTCTCTGGCGATCGGCTCATATGGAGCCACGCCGATGACTGTCGATACATGGCCCGGACATAGGAGTCCGTCGATAGCGGAGTCCGGATCACTAAGGAGAGCGGTCAGTGCCGGCGGCACCAACCGATGCATGACCAACGCGCTGAAGTTTGTTAAACGCGAACGATCGGCGTCCTTGACCGCTCCGGCTATCAGCGGCGCCGTCGTCTCAAAACCGACCCCTAAGAAAACCACCTCTCCCTCGCGGCCGCGGGCCAGCTCCAAGGCTTGTTCCGGACCATACACGACGACGACGTCTGCCCCATCCACCCTCGCCGATTCCAAGCTGCCGCGCGAGCCGGGGACATGGAGCATGTCCCCGAAGGTGGCAATGGTCGCCCGACCGCTGAGCGCCAGGTCGATCGCCATGTCGATCTCTCCGGGCGGGGTAACGCAGACCGGACAGCCCGGCCCCGAGATGAGATCTATATTCCGGGGCAACCGGGCGCGGATATCGCTACGGGCAATAGCTGTCGTATGGGTGCCGCAGACTTCCATGATGGTGGTCGCATCCAGCTGCGCAGCAGATGTTTCGATGTCAGCGAAGAGAGTCTCGGCCCTAGCCTCCCTCTCGCTGAGCTCCCCCAGCAATTTTATAGATGCCTCGGCCGCGGCCGTATTCATGACCTCTAGGGCCGTACCGGCATGGACCATAACGAAATCCCCGATCTTAGCCTCGGGCGTTAAATGAAGATTTACCGCCATCTCGACCTCGCCGACAGCGGCGCGCCCTCGGCCATCCACTTGTATCTCGATCACTTCTCCGGGTACTCCCAGACACATACTCCCACCCTCTCCCTATATTCCGCGCAGCCGCGTCTGCTCGGCCGCGACAACTGCTTGACCGAGGCTGATGCCGCCGTCGTTGATCGCGATCTTTTCCGGAACGTGTACGTTGAACCCGACTTTTTTGAGCCGCCTGATCGCTGACGCCAACAGCCGGGCGTTAACAAAGACCCCACCCGCAAGAACGACATCCTCGAGCCCATCCCGCTCGCGCAAGCGGATCGCGACATCGACGATCGCTATCGCCAACCCCTGGTGAAAGCGGCTCGATATCTCGGCCGGCGACGCTCCCGCGCTTTGGTCGGCCACGAGCTCGGTCCACATCGGCCCCTGATCGACTTCTATTGAATCGCCGCTTTCGACTACCTCAAACGTGTAGGCGCCGGAGACATTGTGAGATATCGCCTCCAAAACCGAGGCGGCCCGGCCCTCGTAGGTCTGGGTCGTCTGGGTGAGAGCCACAGCGGCGACTGCTTCAAAGAGACGGCCGGCGCTTGATGTTCGTACTGTGTTGACACCTTGTTCTAGCTGTTTGACAACCGTGCCGATCCGCTCCGGCTCTATTCCGGGGAGAAGCCTGGCGATCTCTGTTGACCCCAGACCGATCCCGCGTAAGTGGCTGACGGCGCTGCGCCAGGGATAGCGGGCCGGCGCGTCGCCGCCCGGGAGCACGACTTCTTGCAGATGCGCCGCTCGCCTGTAGCCGGAACGATCACATACCAGCCACTCTCCACCCCAGAGAACACCGTCATCTCCCCAACCGAGACCATCGAACGCCACTCCGATCACCGGGCGGCTCAATTGTCGCTCCGCCATCACGGCCGCGATATGGGCGTGGTGATGCTGGACTTCGATGAGGGGCAGCCCGAGATTGCGGGCGAAATCGGTGGAGATATAGTCTGGGTGACGGTCGCAGGCCGCGACTTGCGGCTCTATCTTCAACAATGAGGCCATCTTGGCGATCGTCTCTTCGTAGCGCTGCAAACAAGTCGTGTCACTCAGGTCTCCGATATACGGACCGATGTGAGCCCACTCCTTGTCTGCCAGACATATAGTCGCCTTGAGATCGGACCCGCAGGCGATGATGGCTGGATACCGGCCCTCGACCGGCACGGCGTGCGGCGTGCGGCCGCGCCCGCCGCGTACAGTGATCGTCACGTCTGCGGCCCTGCGAACGACCGAGTCGTCACAGGGATTGGTTATGTTGCGATCGTGCATCAGCCAGCCCTCAGCCATATCCTTGAGACTGTCACGCGCCTGCGTGTTCTCCGCCAACAGAGCACCCCCGGCGGCGTTCGCGCTGGTATATATGAGCGGACGCGCCAACTTTTCCAGGAGCAATACCTGCATGGCCGTGTACGGCAACATCAATCCGACCGTATTCAGCCCCGGGCTGATGTCCCCGATAAAAGGCCGTGGTCCTTGATCATTACCATCGGCAACGGGCGCCTGCTGAACTAACAAGATCGGTCTATCGGCGCTTTGCAGTACCTGGCGTTCACGAACTCCGATCACCCCCAATGTTCCGGCCATCTCGAGATCGGCTACCATGACGGCTAGAGGCTTCTCCGGCCGATGCTTGAGGAGGCGCAGGCGCTCGACGACCGCAGGGGCGGTAGCGTCACAAACGAGATGAAACCCCCGACGCCCTTGATGGCCAAAATGCGTCCATCATCGAGTGCTTCGACCGCAGCATCCAGCGCATCGCGCCCGGTCGATTGACCTTCACTGTCAAGAAACGCGTATTGCGGCCCGCACTCCCAGCAGGCGTTCGGTTCAGCGTGATAGCGCCGGTCGTCCTCAAATTCATACTCAAAGCGGCAATCGAGACAAAGATGGAAAGAGCGCATCGACGTCCGCTCCCTGTCGTATGGCAACTCGCGGACGATCGTATACCGCGGGCCGCATCGACAACAATTGATAAACGGATACTCGTATCGCCGATCGAGAGGGTCCAATAGTTCGCTTCGGCACTGCTCGCAAAGGCCTATATCCACCGGGAGAAAACGCTCGAGACCACTCTGACCGTCGCTCGGCAGAATCTTGAACCCGGCCGGAACGGCCCGCATGCCTATTTCATCTACGTTGATCCGACGCAAGACGGCCGGGGCCGGCGCTTTTTCCTCGAGATCCCGGAGGAAAGCCGCACACTCATCCGGGTCCCCCTCTATCTCAGCGATGACCGCGCCGCCGGCATTCTTGGCCCAGCCGCCCAGGCTCCGCTCCAACGCCAATTTGTGTAAGAAGGGCCGAAATCCGACTCCTTGCACGATGCCTGTGATATGAACTCGATACCGTTTACCTGTCGTCTTCATCACACCAGCCCCCGACGCTCAAGGAATCTTTTAACATGGTCTCCGTGGTCGCGACGATCTCCGGGAGCCGATCCTCGAGCGCTTCGCTTAAGTCGAGACCGGCGCCGATCTTATCGGGTTGGATGCCGATGATCTTAATATCGGGCCGCACTCCGGTCGCTTTCAGCAGCTCCATCACATCAGCCAATGTCACCTGATGCAGTGAGCTCCGCAACGCCTCGACCCCGATCTCGTCGGGGTCGACCCAAAAAACAGAACCGGGCGTTCGCCCGCCGTCGACCGCGTCTATAAAAACTACGGAGCGTTCGTCTGTCAAAAGCTCTATGAGTCCGAATCCCGGGGTCCCCGCCTCGATGACAGGCGCGTCGATACTACGGCGAAACCGCAGGTCCCGCGCTATGGTCACGCCGATACCGTCGTCACCCATCAAGGGGTTACCGAGCCCAACCACCAGCGGTCCTTCTTTAGTCTGCAACCAACTCATCGTATTGGCTTTTCTTCCCGAGTGGCTGAAGGCGGAAACGAGCCGCCCCGTTACGACAGGACTTTATCCGGGGAAAGACGGAAATCGGAGGGGATTAAAATGGCTGCACATAAGATACTTTTGGCGGATTCGGAATTCGGGCCGCAGAGCGTCCTGGCCCACCTGCTGGAAAAGCGCGACTTCAACGTGACCAGAGCCCACTCGATCGACGAGGCCTGGAGAGTCCTGACGAAGGAACACCCGCGGATGATGCTTCTAGATCCGATGATGCCTTCAGGCACGGAAGGATTCCACCTCGTCTGGCGCCTGCGCGACTACCCGGACCGGCGCGTCAATGAGGTTCCCGTGATCATGATGTCG
>DAOUYN010000131.1 GCA_030666075.1 Actinomycetes bacterium
TATGACTAGCGTCGATGTTCTCGGCGCGACGCTGATCATCCCCTGGTTGTACTTGGGCTTCCTGGGCTTACTGATCTCAGCCACGACGAATACTGTCAACCTTACTGACGGCCTCGACGGCCTGGCAGCCGGCACCGTGACGATCGTCATGCTGGCCTACGCCGGTATCGCTTTTCAGCAGGACCAGCTGGACTTGGCCATCTTTGCGGCGGCCGTCGGCGGCGCCTGCATCGGCTTCCTGTGGTACAACTCGTATCCGGCCGATATCTTCATGGGCGACACTGGAGCCATCGGGCTCGGGGGGGCAGTGGCCGCGCTGGCCATCGTGACCAAGACAGAAGTCCTGCTCGTTTTGATCGGCGGGATTTACGTGATCGAAGGCCTCTCCGTTATCATTCAGGTCCTTGTCTTCAAGTTCACGGGTCGCCGGGTATTTAAGATGGCGCCGATTCATCACCACTTCGAGATGCTGGGATGGAGTGAGACAAAAGTGATGATCCGATTTTGGATCGTGACCGGCGTACTGGCCGGGGCCGGATTTGCCCTCTACTTCCTCTCGGTGACGTGACCCCCTTGTTTCTGAAAGATAAGAGTTGTGCGGTGATCGGCTTGGCCCGGACGGGCACGGCCGTCGCCCGTTTCTGTCTGGCCAAAGGAGCAAAAGTCACAGTTTTGGAGCTGGCGCCCGATGCCGGCATGGAGGCGGCAGTCGCTGCGCTTGTCGATGCGGGCGCCACGGTGATCGTCGGCTCACAGGCCGAAGAGCTACCCGACGGTATTGACCTCGTCATACCTAGCCCAGGTGTACGGCCGGCGGCGCCCGTTCTGCGCTCGGCCCGCGTACGCGGTGTTGAGATAATGAGTGAATTGGAGTTGGCCGGCCGTTTCACCGACAGACCGCTCATCGTTGTCACCGGCACCAATGGCAAGACGACGACGGTCACTCTCATCGGCGAGATATTGGCCGCGGCCGGCATGACGCCCGAAGTGGCGGGGAACATCGGTCGGCCCCTGATAGATTGTATCGACGGGTCGGCCCGAGGACCCCTGGTCGTTGAAGCCTCCAGCTTTCAACTCGAATACACGAGCGAGTTTTCTCCCCGCGTAGCGATCTTATTGAATATCACGCCGGACCACCTGGATTGGCATCAAAACCTGGACGCGTATCGGCAGGCGAAGATGAAGATCTTTGCGGCGCAAGGGCCCGAGGACTCGGCCGTCGTGCCGATCGGGCTCGCGCCTGATCTTGGCGCGCTTAAAGCCACGACTGTAGTCATTGGCGGTTCAAAGGGCGTCTTTATCGAAGATGGGTGGATCTGCCAGGACCTGACCGGGGCCGGACACAAAGTGGTCGAAGTCGATAAAATACAGCTTCCCGGCGCCCATAATATCGAGAACGTCATGGCGGCTACGGCCGCGGCCTTAGTGTTCGATGTGGCTCCCGAACGTATTGCCGAGGTCGTCCGGGGCTTCACAGGAGTAGAGCACCGTTTGGAATTCGTGGCCGAAGAAGGCGGCATCCGCTTTTACAATGATTCTAAGGCGACGAATCCGGCCTCGAGCATCAAGGGGCTCGAGGCATTCGATGCGGACATCGTGTGGTTGGCGGGTGGACGGAACAAAGGCAATGACTTCACGCGGTTGGCCCAGGCGGCCGCGGCGCGAGCGCGGTCCGCGGTCCTGTTCGGAGAGGCGGCTTCGGAGATCGGGGCGGCCCTGGCCGTTTCACAAGTACCGTTTGTGTCGGTCGCGACGTTCGAGGAAGCAGTGGAGGCCGGGCGCCGACAGGCCCGCCCCGGCGATGTCGTACTGCTCTCACCGGCGTGCGCGAGCTTCGATATGTTCACCGACTACGAAGAACGAGGAAGACGGTTCAAGAGTCTCGTGGCCCAGAGGGTGCAGAGCGTTGGCTAAGCGGCAAACCAAAGCCCGGCCGGCCGGAGGCAAACCAACGGTCTACTACGTGATCGTTACCATCACAGCTGCTCTATTTGGGATCGGCCTGGTCATGAGTACCAGCGCCAGCGCAGTCCTGGCATACTTGGAGCACGCGGACAGCTTCCATTTCTTTTGGCGCCAAGCTATCTTCGGAGTGGCCGGAGTAGCAGCCCTCCTGATCGCATCGAAGATGCCGCGCGAGTGGCTCAAGGCTCTATCGCCGCTGGGTTTGGTGGTCTCATTCGTTCTTCTGATCGCCGTTTACCTTGTCGGCGAGGAGTCCGGGGGGGCCACGCGGTGGCTGAGCGTCGCCGGTCTCAGGTTTCAGCCCTCCGAAGTAGCCAAGATGGCCGCCGTTCTTTTTTCGGCCGACATCCTGGCTCGAAAGCGGGTGGCCGAGGACCGCTTGAGCGGACTGCTTCTGCCTTTGGGCCTACCGCTAGTGACACTATGCGTTCTCATTTTTCGCCAACCCGATCTCGGGACCACGATAATTGTGGCCGTCGCGCTACTGTTCATGCTTTATTTGGCAGATATCCGCGCTAGAGAGCTGGTCGGGCTGACTGCGGTTGGGCTGGCTGCCGGGATCGCGGCGACGATCGTCGCGCCTTACAGGATGGCCCGCTGGACTGCTTTTTGGGACCCTTGGGCGGTCGCACAGGGCGCCGGCTACCAGTTGGTCCAGGCCCAGATGGCCTTTGGGAGCGGCGGCTGGACGGGAGTCGGTCTTGGTATGAGCCGTCAGAAATTCGGGTATCTTCCGGAGCCCTACACGGATTTCATTTTTGCCGTCATCGGCGAGGAGATGGGGCTGCTAGGCGCCTTGACCGTGGCCTTGCTTTACTTTGGGCTGGCTTTTGCGATCATCCATGTCATGCGGACCTGCGACGATCTTTTCAGCAGGTTATTGGTCGGGGGTATAGGGGCCGTCATAGTCGGCCAGGCCTTCATAAATATAGGCGGTGTCATCAGCGTTATCCCTTTGACGGGAGTGACGCTGCCGTTAATAAGTATCGGGGGGACATCGCTCGTTGTGACGATGGCCGGAATCGGGATTATACTTAATTTCGCCCAATCTGAAAGAAAAGGAAAGAGGAGCGTACAGAGTGACGATTCTGATTTGCGGCGGCGGAACCGCCGGGCACATATATCCCGGCCTCGCCCTGGCCGCAGCGCTTAAAGAACACGAACCGGCTCTCGATATCATCTTTGTGGGGAGCGATCGCGGCCTGGAGAACGACCTGGTCCCGGCGGCCGGTTATGAGTTGCTGGCGCTGCCCGTTCGCGGGTTTCCCAGGCGGCCGTCGATCGCTCAGCTGAAGTTCTTCTCCGGCCTGGCCGGTAGTCTGGTCGGCGCCCGGCGCCTGATCGCGCAAAAACGCCCGGTCGCGGTCGTAGGTATGGGCGGCTTTGCCAGCTTTCCCGCCGTAGCCGTAGCGGCCCTGTCGGGTTGTCCGGTCGTCATCCATGAGCAGAACGCGGTCATCGGGCTAGCCAATCGTTTGCTCGGGCGCCTCGCGAAGAAAGTGGCCCTGACCTTTCCTGACGAGCGCGGGCGGTTCCCGCAGGCCAAAACGCGCGTGATCGGGAACCCTGTCCGGACCGGACTTTTGAGCGCCGATCGCGAACAGGCGCGAATCAAGCTTGGTCTTGAAGACCGGCCGGTGACTATTCTGGTCTTCGGCGGCAGCCGGGGGGCCCGCAAGCTCAACCAGGTTGTTCTTGACGCTTATGACATGTACCGTCATGCGCAGAATTTGCAGGTCATCCATGTCACCGGTATGATGGAACACGACCGGTTCCAGCGTCGCCTCGATGAAGTTCGGCGTTCGCATGATACCGTGGCCTATCGGATGACCCCATACATAGAAGACATGGGCGCGGCTTACGCAGCCGCCGACTTGGTGGTCTCGAGGGCCGGCGCTACAACTGTAGCCGAGATAACGGCCGTTGGGTTACCCAGCGTTTTAGTGCCTTATCCTTATGCGACCGACGACCATCAAACGGCCAACGCCCGGCAGCTGGAGAGTG
>DAOUYN010000156.1 GCA_030666075.1 Actinomycetes bacterium
ATCTACCACGGACGGGCCATCTGCAAGGCCCGCAACCCGGATTGCCCGGACTGCGTCCTAAACGACATCTGTCCCTCGGCGTTCAGTTTCTAGGCCGATTCGGGTAGTAATAGCGTGTTGAGCGGAAAGTAGTACGATGAGCGAACCTATTTTCAAGAGCCTCGAACCCAATATCATGGCCGATGACGTCAACGAAACGGTCGCCTTTTACCGGAACAACCTAGGCTTTACCCTGACTGTCGGCGTAGACGAAAAGATGCAGACAGTCGACACGTCCGTAGACGGCCACCACCTAGTCTGGGCCATGCTGACAAGAGGCGACGCCTCATTGATGATCCAAAACCGGGACAGCCTTGCCAAAGAGCTCCCGGAGTTCAAGGAAATGAAGCCCGGCGGCGCGCTTACGCTATACTTTTCTGTCCTCAAGATCGACACCCTTTATCAAGAGCTTAAAGGTAAGGTTGAGGTCTACCAGGAGCCGCACAAAACGCTATACGGGGCCGATGAATTCGTCGTCCGTGACAATAACGGCTATTTCCTGTACTTCGCCGAGCAGCATCGGCACTAGCGGGATGCTCACAGGTTACAAGTGCCATTACGTAATCGTAGCTCTGGTTGGGGTATTCTGATAGCTTATCCAGATCTTCAAGCATGTGGTCAGGTGTTAAGACGCACCCTCTCAATCGTCGTGCCAATCATAGGCAATCAGGCGGCTATGAGCCAACGGAACCGGGGCATTCTCTAGATAAGGGGCCTTAAATGCGACAATAATGGCCGCATATGATTATTATGTTGCAGTCGTATAATTTCGGCGCTCAATATATCGAGTAAAGGGAAAAGTGGTGTGGAAGCTATCGTCGTTCCTAGCTGAGCAGGGCCTCGAGCTCGTCTGCGACCGTGCCGGCCAAGGCGCGCTTGGATATGCGGCCCAGCTCGCGTTCGTCTTCCGCCTTCACGAGCAGGGCCTCGATGTCATCGGCGGCAAAGCCTTCGCCAAAACCGACTTTCGTTGCGACGATCATATCTAAGTTCTTGGCGGCCAGCTTGCGGCGTCCGGCAGCAGCCAAACCCTCCGTCTGCGCGGCAAACCCTATCAAGACCTGGGTGTCTGTCTTAACGGCTCCCAGTTCGGCCAGAATGTCCGCGTTCCTTTCGAGCTGGATAGACTCAGGCAAGGAGTCTTTTTCTATCTTGGTAGAGGCTATCGAGCCAAACCTGTGATCAGAAACGGCGGCCGTCATCACTAAGGCATCAGCGTCAGCAAAGTGCCGCTTTGCGGAATCTCGCATCTGCTCGGCCGTTTCTATCTGAACAAAGCGTACTAGACCGCTAGGCCTAAGATGCGTGGGGCCGCTGATAAGCACTGTCTCGCCCCCACGCCGGGCCAGCTCTTCGGCAACGGCATAGCCGGTCTTTCCGCTCGCCGGATTGGAGAGGAACCTGACTGGATCGAGATATTCGCGGGTCGGCCCGGCAGTAACAACAAAGCGGCGCCCGGCAAAGCGATCAGCTGCCTGAAGACGGCCAACAACGACCTCCTCTATCTCGGCGACGTCCGCCATGCGCCCCCAGCCGGAGTCGCCGCAGGCCAGGTCGCCTTTGCCTGGTCCTACGAGCTCATATCCGAGCACCCGCAATGTTTCGATGTTTCGCTGATTCGCCCCGGAGAACCACATGCTCTCGTTCATGGCCGGGCAGATGATGACCGGGCAGTCGGCGGCAGCGACAATGGTCGAAATAGTGCAATCGGCTATACCGGCTGCCAGTTTCGCGATGATGTTCGCCGTGGCTGGGGCGATAACCAGAGCATCGAGCCCGCGGGTGATATCAAGATGGGTAAATCCGGCCCCCGCAAGATCGCGGATCGGCTCGCGGCCGGTGATACCCGAAAAAGTGGCCGGCCCGATGAAATTCGGAGCTGAACGCGAAAAGACGGCCTGAACCTCGGCCCCGCGCTTCACGAAGCGCCGGGCCAATTCAGCCGCCTTATAGGCCGCGATACTACCGCTGACGCCCAGTGCTATTCTTTTGTCCGTGACCGGGAGCTTAGGTCTCGGTGCTTCCCTCATCGGTTCGCTCATAGCCGATCTTACCTGACGCGATCTCACCGAACGCTATTGACAGTGGTTTTTCCTGGATGACATCGAGTTCCGGACCTCTTACTTCCGTCAACTCGTGCCTCTTGATGCTGTTGAAATAGTCATTGACCTGCCTGGCGCGCTTAGCCGCCAGAATGACCAATGTGTAGCGACTATCGAATTCGTTAATCAGCTTGCTTACGTTTGGGTACATCTTTCACCTCCGTGCGTCCGTTAACAACCGCCCCAGCTCTTCGCTGGCCCCGTCGAGATCGTCATTGACGATGATCTCGTCGTACCGGTCGGCAAAACGCAACTCTTCTACCGCCGTTTCCATCCGCTTCCGGATCTGGTCGGCTTCCTCCGTATTACGAGAGCCGAGTCTTCTAGCCAGCTCCTCCACTGAGGGCGGTGCGATAAAGATATAGACTGCGTCACTCCCGATCCGCTCCTTTATCTGCATCGCTCCTTGTACGTCTATCTCCAAAATGACGATAGCTCCACGCTCAAGCGCATCCGCGATCGGGCCGATGGGCGTTCCGTAATAGTCGTCGTAGACTTTTGCCCACTCCAAAAACGAATCGGCCTCGATCTCCCTTTCGAACTGATCTTCAGTTCGAAAGAAGTAATCGACGCCGTCCCGTTCACCGCTACGCGGCTTCCGCGTTGTCGCGGAAATGCTATAAAAGATGTTCGGTACTCTTTCGAGGATATTCCCCACAAGAGTCCCTTTTCCGACCCCCGAGGGGCCGGATAGTACAACTAATCTACCGTTATCGGGAAGTGTTACCCGTCTAGGCAAACTCTTTAAGCAGATTCGCCCTTTGATTCGCGCCTAAACCCTGTACGCGCCGGGTCGGGCTGATGTCGAGATCTTCCATCTTTTTAGTCGCGCGTGCCTTGCCCACGCCCGGAAGCGACTCGAGCAGGTTGCCGACTTTCATGCGACCCACGATGGGGTCACCAGACTTGTTGAGTAATTCTTTGAGAGATACAGAACCGCTTTTCAGCTTCTTTTTCAGTTCCGCCCGTGCTTGTCTCGCCTCAGCCGCTTTCTTCAGGGCCGCGCGCCTTTCTTCGTCGGAAAGATTTGGCAGTGCCATTAAGTTCCTCCTTTTCCCCGCAGGGGGTTGACCAGGACGTTTGCCATTATACCGGTACTGCAACTGCTTGACAATAGAACAAGCGATAATAAAAAAAACTATTCTAGATAATCTTTTAGCTTGGCGCTCCGGCTCGGATGGCGTAGCTTCGAGAGAGTTTTTGACTCGATCTGCCGGATACGCTCGCGGGTCACGCCAAAGACGCGCCCGACTTCTTCCAGCGTTCTCGGA
>DAOUYN010000120.1 GCA_030666075.1 Actinomycetes bacterium
CCAAACGTCTTTTTCGGACCACTCTATCAAGGGGTTGACCTTGATCAGATTATTACCCTTGTCCTCTTCGACGTTCGGAATATCGCCACGAGTTACTGCCTGCTCTTTTCTCAGGCCCGTGATCCAAGCATCGAGTTCCGAGAAGGCCCGGCGCAAGGGTTCCATCTTCCTGGCGCCACAGCAGCGCTTCCGCGATTCGATGCTGTCGTAAAAAAGATTGGGCCCTTCTTCGCGCTCCATCGCCTCGACCGCTTCCGTGTTCGGGAACATCACCTGGAATTCGATGCCATACTTCTTTCTGGCCTCATCCATTACATCGTAGGTCTCCTGGTGCAAGCGACCGGTGTCGAGAGTAAAAATACGGGGTTTGTCGGTCAGTTTGCTCAACATGTCGACCAGGACCATGTCCTCCGCGCCGAAACTGCAGGCCAGACCAACCTTGTCCCCAAACTGGTCTATAGCCCACTTGAGCACCTCTTCGGGACTCTGCCCTTCTAGGCTTGGTAGATCTTCCATCATCCGTTCCTCCGTTTCCGGACCCGGCTCACGCGCCGGCCCCTTGATTATATTGTATAAGTAAGCCCTCTGTCGGCCTTTTCGTGCTGACGCGAAGCCAAGTCGCCAATGGTCACCGAGCCTAAGTACCCGCGTAACTGTACCTGCGATTCCAGCCAAAGTTCCTGGATAACACATTGAGTCGACTGACGGCAATCGCTGCCGCTCTGGCTGATGCAATCCATATTCATGACGGGGCCGTCCAGGGCCTCGATGACTTCCAGGACCGTGATCGCCTCCGGCGCCCGCGCCAAACTGCAGCCGCCACCGGCACCACGCTGACTATTGACCAATCCCGCCTTTCGCAAGGATGTGATCTGCTGCTCCAGGAACCGCTCGGGGATATCCTGGCGGGACGCTATCTCCCGGGCGCATATTGGCTTGCGGGTCGCCTGCGACGCTAATTCTATCAGAGCCCGCAACCCATATTCAGTCTTTACAGAGAACTTCACGGATTCACCCTCAGCAGACCCACTCGTAATCGACGAGCTCAGTCACGGTCGGATTCTCGCCGCATATGGGGCAGGCCGGATCCTTTCGGATCTTGGTCTGTCTGAACGACATGTCGAGCGTATCGACGACCAGCAACCTACCGGTCAATGTTTTACCCTTACCGAGGATCAGCTTTAGGACTTCAGTCGCCTGGACCGTCCCGATTATTCCGGCAACGGAGCCAAGAATACCGGCTTGCGAGCAATTCGGGACGCTGCCCGCGGGCGGCGGTTCCGGAAAGATGCATCGATAGCAGGGGCCCTCGTCAGGCACGATAGTGAATGCTTGGCCATCGAAGCGCAGGATGGCACCGTGCACCAAGGGCTTCTTGGCAAAATAGCAGGCATCGTTGACGAGAAAACGGGTCGGGAAGTTATCAGTCCCGTCAACGACGATGTCATAATCCTTGATGATGTCCATGATATTCGACGAATCGACCATCTGTTGATATGGCTTGATATCGAGATCGGGATTGATCAAGCGCATCTTTTCCGCCGCCGACTCGACCTTCGGACGGCCGATATCAGGCGTATGGTGGAGCACCTGTCGTTGCAGGTTGCTCAAGTCGACCACGTCATTATCGGCGATGCCGATCGTACCGACACCGGCGGCCGCCAGGTACAGGGCGACCGGCGAACCCAGGCCCCCGGCCCCTAACACCAAGACCTTGGCGTTACCTATCTTCTGTTGTCCGTCACCGCCAACCTCCGAAAGGATTATGTGGCGGCTATACCTTTCTATCCAGTCTTCCGAATAGGTCATCTGTCCTCCTCTTTCTTTCTTCTCTGTGGTCAGGCCTTCTTTATTAGCATCCGATAGTGGCCGCCGTCCGCTTTGCCGACCTTCATTATCTGGTGTCCCTCTTCTTTCACGCTCTGGGGAACATTGGCGATCGGATCGCCATCATCCAAGAGCACCTCGAGGTGCGAGCCGGCATCCATCTCTTCCAACTTCAGTTTCGTCTTGACGAAGTTTATCGGACACAGAACCCCTCTTAGGTCCAAACTATCATCAGCCTTTATCTCTGTCACTTGCCTACTCTCCTCTTTAGTTCATCCAAGCCGACCCGCCCGATAGTGACTCCCAGGCGCTCGCCGCGCTTGCCCTCTTCCTTATAGAACCGCAGGACATCGGCGATGACCTCCATCGCGTCGTCCGGCGAGATAAATTCGCCGATCTTTTGTCCCAGCTCGGGGTGACGGCCCCAGCGGCCGCCGGCGTAGGCGGCCAATCCGACCCGTTTCACTTTCCAGGCGTCGGTAGGACAACTCTTTATACAGTCACCGCAATCGATACATTTAGCATCATCCTTAATGGGAAGATCGTCGTCTTCCATCACGATGGCGCCCTCCTTGCAGGTCACCTCGCAAACACCACAACCATTACAGTCGTCCGCGAAAAGCTCTGGCTCTACCAACCCATGAAAACCGACATCGTTCTCCTGCGGTTTCGGACAACAAGCCAGACAACCGGCAAACGTCACTTTGAATTTATGCGGCAACTCAAGGCCCTCGGGCTGCCCATAAAAGCGCTCATCGGCAGCCAGGCCAAGTCCGGCTGAATCCACCAGGCCGTTGGGGCAGATATCAGCCCCCGGACAAGCTGTCACCACTCGAAATCTCGGCCCGCAAGCCCCTATCCGGACTCCGGCGGCCTCCAAATCATCACGAGCGTTCTGAAGCTGCTCGAAGGGTATGCCTTGGATCTCTATCCCCTGTCGTACCGTCAAATGGAGGTTCCCGTCACCGTACTTGCGGGATACCTTGCTGATGACCTCCAGGTGGTCGGCGTCTATCTTTCCAACCGGCGTACGCAGACGTAAGGCGAAGAAATCCTTCTCTTTTTGCTTTATAAAGCCGCCTGTCTTCATCGCGGCTAGATCTATTGTCTTCGGTAAAGTCATATCTCTTAACCTTCAGCTCCTTGTGCCGACGGCTCCTGCAGAATCTCTGCTAGCTTGTCGACGGCATCGGTCATCAGGGCGACGCACACCCCTGTGTGCCCGGTAAACCGGCCGGTCACTATCTCGGAACACTTCAATTGCCGCTCCGTCTTGAACCACCGGTAATACTTGGCCGACCGCCGGTATACATCAGATTTACGTGCCATATCCGCCGGGTCGGTGCGACCGTAGACCAGGCCGATAACCAAAGCACCGCCGGTGATCATGCCGCAAAGGTCCCGCCGCCCGCCGATACCGGCTCCGAACGGGGCGGCGAACCGCATTATATCTTCATCCGCTCCGAGTTCCCGAGCGAAGGCTACTGCCAAAGTCTCAGCGCAGTTGTAGCCACTTTCAAAAAGAACCAGCGCCCGCTCCGTGACCTTCTCAGGTCGCAGCCCCGGCACATCGAATCTTGCAGTCAACCTTGTACCCCCAAATCCTAGATAGTCGGTCGGATTTGTGCTTAATGAATATTATCCAAGCATCACGGGATTGTCAACGACCGACAATTCGAAGTCAGCCGGTACCTTCAGCAAGCCCTATATTACCTGCTCAGCGCGGCAAGCAAGTTTCTTCTCGAAGATCAACAAAATGAGGGTTCCGCCCGTTAGAAGACGAGCGTGATAGGAAACATTGACAGTCGAGGGGTGAGTGAAATAAACAGAAGCACACTGAAGGCCGTTCTCGCGACCCTTGGCCTGGGTCTCATTATTTTCCTTATGGCAACAATGACGATCACGGCCGCCAGTTGGGCCAACCACGCTATCGCTCTTCCCAAGCTCGACGATACCGGGTTCGGGCGCCTGCCTCAGCGCACCCGGATGTATGCGGCCGACGGCTCGCTCCTGGCTACTTATTTCCACCAGAACCGCGAGATCACGAAGCTCGGCAAAGTCTCCGATAATGTCATCAAAGCGACTCTGGCCATCGAGGACGAGCGTTTCTATGAGCACAACGGGGTCGATCTAAAAAGTATCGTCCGGGCCTTAGTTAGCAACTTACGCAGCGGAGAGATCGTCCAAGGCGGGTCGACTATCACCCAGCAGTTGGTAAAGAACGTTTTCCTGACCCACGAGCGTACCTTCGCTCGGAAGTTTCGGGAGATAATCCTCGCCTATCAGGTGGAAGGGCGGTATTCAAAAGACAAGATCATGGAGCTCTACCTGAACA
>DAOUYN010000187.1 GCA_030666075.1 Actinomycetes bacterium
TTGCCGTAGAACTTGTAGGCGACATAAGTATTACGAGTCGTCGAATACCGAACTGTCCCCAGGTAGTGATTTGAGCGGCTATTCGCGTAGGTCTGGGCGAAGCCGCCGCGCCGAAATACCTTGTGGTTCTCATTGTAGGGCACGACCGTCCTGACTGCCTTCGACCAGGGGCCGACATTGCCATAATAGTCGCGGGCCCGGACCTTAAAGAAGTAGCTGACCCCTTGGGCGCCCTTAAAGTATCCGTACCGGCTGTTCGTCCTGGTCCGCCAATCGGACCAAGTCGAGGAATTAGCCCGTCTATACCAAACATCGAAAGAAGCAACGCCTGAGAACGGGGCCGGGTCCGCACCTTTCCACTCGACCTTGAAGGTGGTCTTCTTCGAGGCATCCGTCGACACCTTAGGCGCCGTCACCGTCGCCGTCGGTTTCTTGTAGTCCGGCGGGACATTGCGGACAGCCACTCCATCGACATCCAGTCTGGTCCGCCCCGGCGTAGCCAAGTTGACGATCTTTATGTAATGCGTTCCGGGCGAGCCCCAAGAGGCGGAAAAGACGGCCTGGCGATACTTGGTGACCGGCGAAAACGTATCGATCGTCGCCCGGTATTTGCCGTCGATGTAAACCTTGCCCCGGGAACGGCCGGGGCCTCTGGTGCTGATCAAGGTGACTTGGTCGCCGTAGAACTTGTACGCCAGCGAGTTGTCCCGTGTCTTAGAAAACCTGACGGACTCTTGGTAATGCGCCGAACCTGCCTTCTTGTAGAGACCTTTGAATCCGACCCTCCGGTGGAGAAGGCTGTCTTGGTCATAGGGTACGGTAGCCGACTGCGCCGCCGACCACCCTCCTTGATTGCCGGAATTGTCTTGCGCCCGGGCGCGGAAGTAGTATGTCCGCCCGACCTTACCGGAAAAGACGGCGGATTTCGCCTTTGTATTTATGCGCCAGTTTTTCCAGGTCCCACCCGTGCCCTCCTTGTACTGGACATCGTAGTGGTCGATACCGTAAGACGGAGCCGGATCCGACCCCGACCAGGCCACCGTAAACTTGGAATTCTTAGAGTTCTTTGTCGACACCCGCGGGGCGTCGACGGCCGCCGAAGGGGCCTTCGTGTCCCGGAAATACTCGGTCTTATAGACGTCCCAATGAAGGTTGCGAAAATCATCGAAGACGATATTAAAGCCCGACACCTCTGCGGCGCCTTGTTGTTTGTTGTTGGTCGTGATCTGGACGGTCCGGTTCTTGGCGAGATCATGCGCATAGATATCCGTATTGATGATGAAGTTCTCGCCATATGGATAGGTCGTATTTCGCCAATCGGTCCAAACGACCAGATCGCCGGAGATACGGGCTCCGTATTGGACTGACGGATTGGCATCGATGGGGCTGCCGTTGGCGACCGGGGCATCAAGATCGTAAATGTAGATATCTCTGTCACCGCTGCGCCAATCGGTCCAGACGATCCGCCGGCCGGAAACATCGGGACCAGTCTGTTTGCCGGAATTAGTGGTGATGCGGGTCTCACCCAATGATCCTTCTTTATAGTCGGGTGTCCCGTTGGTGTTCTTGTCGGCGGTGAGGTCGTAGAGGTATATGTCCTCCCAGCCATTGCGGTCGTCCGCCCAAACGACCATGTCACCGTCGATCCGCGGGTAGACCTGGGCGTCCCCATCGGTCGTCAGCCGATACACGGCCCCATCACTGTCCTTTAGATAGATGTCCCAGTTACCGTTACGCACATCATGCCATACGGTCCGGCCGCCGCTAGTAGCTGGGGCCAGCTGGTCCGCGCTGTTCGCATCGACGACCCCCTCGGGGCCGCCCGGCAAAGGATAGCCGTAGATATCGACGCCCTTGCTCGCCTCGTTACGGCGATCTTCCCAAACGACATCGTCTCCAGAGATAGCTGGAGCATGGCCTTTAGACGTCGACGACAGCAGAGTCGTCGCCCCGCCAAGTGTGTGGCGGTACACGTTGGAATATTGGGCCGCGGCGCCCGGCTGGTTATTTCCTCTAAGCCAGACGACCTTATTCCCGCTTATATCAGGCTGGAAATAGTCCGTCACCGAGTTGCCGAATGTCAGCCTCGTCTCGGCGGCGGCCGCGGATAGTGAACATAATAAAAATAGCGGCACAAAAATAATCAGTGCCGCCCCTATTCTTATGGCTCTTGCTGCTTCTCGTCTCGTCATAATGGTGTGAACCGGCGTCTCGGTAAGAAACCCAGAACACGTTGTGAATATAACAGAGGGTCGCCGGTCTTCGCAAGGCTTTTGGTTTACTTGAGCGGGACGAAGTGCTAACATACCCGCATGACGAACGGCCCCCGACAACTGCGGAAAAAGCAGAGTTCAACTAAAACCCCCATCAATCGATACATATCTATCGCCCTGATCGTAGTCGCGGTGGGCGCCGGCATCTATCTCGTCGCCGGCGGGCGATCAGGCGCTGAGACCGAGACAGTTTCCCATACCCCGATAGACAAGTCCCTCGGCCGCCTTTATGACGAAGCGCAAGAAGACTTGGAGAAGGACAATCTCCAACAGGCCGCCAGTAAGTTCAAGCAGGTGGCCAATATCAAACCCGGCTACAAAGACGCCGACGCTCAGGCCGAGGCCATCGCCGCGAGTTACTATAAAGAGGGCATGGATATGATGGACGCGGGCGACCTCGAAGAGGCCGCCGACGCTTTTAATATTGCCGCGGCCATAGATCCTACCAATCCTGATATCACCGCAGCAGTCGAAGATGCTGCCGAGAAGATCGAGGATGAGGGTAGCGGCGGCGGTGACGATGACACCACGGACTCCGGCGACTCCACCGACCCGGTCGACAATGGGGACAACAGCGGCGAGGATGCCAAACCCATTCCCGAAGGGGCCACTGCCCTGTCCCTACACCTAGCCGAGATCGACGGATACCTCTCCATCAAGAAAGCCTGGAACTCGAAGCCGATCGAGGCGAGCA
>DAOUYN010000105.1 GCA_030666075.1 Actinomycetes bacterium
GCGGAGGAAGCCGAGGGCGGGCATGCTGAAGAGGCTGAAGGTGAGGCCGCTGGAGAAGGCGGCCATCACGCGCCCGCCTGGATGGTCCCCGGTTGGCAGACTATCTTCACCGTCTTAGGTGTCGTCTATTTTGGCCTCGGCGTGACTTTACTACCGTTCATTATGGCGAAGGAGGACCACTAAATGCCCGCGATCTTACCGGCTCTGCCGTTTCTGATTGGCTCGATCCCGATCCCGTTTCTTAGAGGCGGCGTCCGTCAAGCCTACCTGGTCCTGATAGCCGCGCTTGGCTTGCTCAATGTCTTCATGCTCAAGACTCAGACGAGCTGGGTGACCGAGTGGATAGGTTTCGAGATAACCCTGCTCCACGCCGACCGGATCAGTCTTTTAGTCGGATATATTTTCGTCATCATCGGCTTCTTCGCCATCATGTATACGATGAAGGTCGACAATACCTGGCACCATATGTCAGCGCTGTGGTATGTCGGCAGCGCGATGGGGGCAGTCTTCGCGGGCGATATGTTGAGCCTGTACTTGTGGTGGGAATTGATGGCGGTCGCATCCGCCGGACTCATCTTTATCAACGACAACCCGCGGTCCCTGCAGGCGGCCTATCGATACTTATTGATGCATATTATCGGCGGCGCCATTTTCATCGGCGGCATCTTTGTCCACTATATGAATACCGGCTCTTTGGCCATCGGACCGATGGACGGAGGTCTCGCTTTCGCCCTGATCCTCTTCGGGGTCGGGATGAACTCGGCCTTTGTCTTGATCCATACCTGGTTGCCGGATGCTTATCCCAGCGCCAAGTTCACCGGCAGCGTCTTTCTTTCGGTCTATACGACCAAGACAGCCGTCTATGCTCTGGTGCGGTTCGCTCCCGGTTGGGATTTCGTCGCTTATATGGGCGCGACCATGGCTGTCTTCGGGGTAACGATGGCGCTTATCCAGAGCAATCCAAGGAAACTACTCTCGTATCATATTGTCAGTCAGGTCGGTTACATGGTAGCGGCCATCGGGCTCGGCGGGGCGCTCGGCATCGACGGCGGGTTGATGCATCTCTTTAACCATATCCTCTACAAGGCACTCTTGTTTATGACTATCGGCGCCGTGATCTACCGGACGGGCAAGGACAATCTGACCGAGATGGGCGGCGTGGCCCGCAAGATGCCCATTACGACTATCGCCGCTATCGTCGCGGCGCTATCGATTGCCGGGGCGCCGGGCTTCAATGGGTTTATCAGTAAGTCTCTGATCTTCACGGCAGCCGAGGCCAATCTCACCATCGAGCTGATGCTGGAGCTGGCGGCCGTCGGTACATTCATGTCTTTCTACAAGTTCATCTACTTCGGGTTCCTCAGGCCGAACAAGGAGATAGAGGCAAAGGTCACCGAGGCCCCGATCCACATGACCATCGCCATGGGCGCGACAGCTGCGCTCTGCTTCGCGGTCGGTGTCGTTCCCAGTTTCTTCACACAGTACTTGCCCTTCGCCTTGACGGCGGCACAGGCCGATTTCTTGAATTGGGCCAGGATAGCGGGGACGATGCAGATCATGATCGTCTCCGGCGTTCTCTACTTCGCCTTCCTGAAGATATTCGCGCCGCACAAACGCCTGACATTTGATTTCGACTGGATATACGCTCAGGCTGGTAAAGGTCTGCAATTGGTGGCCGAGGGTTTCAGCTGGACCAATAATACTCTTGAGAAAGGCTCGGGCTATCTAGTGCCGGCATTTATGTCGATGCGCCGCCCTGTCGCCAAGGTAAATGCGATCGCGGCTCGTTTTCTCTTCGCCCTCTTTGTCGATATCTGGCTCTTCCGTCCGATCACACCGGCGGTGGCGCCGCCGGACGGTAAGCAGAAGGCTGATGAGCCGGAGCACGAGTTCCTGGCGAGCTCCGGAGAGATCGACTACGTCGAGGGCGGCAGCGGCTTGCGCTTCTTCGACTCCATGGTCGGACTCGTCTCACGGATCGGTGATTTCTTGAGTCACTTCTCCGCTGAATTCGACCGCCGGGTCGTCGACGGCTTTGTCAACGGTCTGGCTTGGATAACCATGAAGGCGGGCACCAGCATAAAGCCTATCCAGACCGGAGACGTCCAGAACTACGGCACAGTGATGGTCGGCGGAGCGTTCGCTATCATCGTCTTTGTGGCGATGGTCTTCTATGGCGTCATCCGCCTCACCTAGTTCTAGAGTTCCGGGGACACGTACCTAATTATTTTCTAAGGGATTAATTAGGTACGTGTCCCTGGAACTAACACCACGGAGTCCCCTTAAGTAACGCCGGCATTAATGGTAAGCTGTGTCCAGCATGCTCAAGCTGGTATCATTAAGTAGCGGCAGCTGCGGAAACGCCGCGTTTATAGAGAACGGAAGGACCAAACTTCTGGTCGATGCCGGCACGACCCTCAATTACCTGGGCACGGCACTCAACGACCTCGGTACGCGCCTGGAAGAGATAGATGCCGTCCTTCTCACCCACGAGCACGGCGACCATATCAAGTCAGCAGCGGCACTTTCCCGGCGCTTCGGTATCCCGGTCTATGGCAACGAGGCCACGCTCGATGCTCTCCCGGCCACTTTTCAGTCGGCGGACGTCAGAGTTTTTGAGACCGGCAGGACTTTTGAAGTGGGCGATCTGGCTATCGAAGCCGTGCCGCACTCGCATGATTGCAGTGAGCCGGTAGGCTTTATTGTATGTCATGAAGACCGCAAGATCGCGATCGCTACGGACCTTGGGGTCGTCACGCCCGAAGTGCGGGCGGCCCTCACCGGGGCGGACGCTATCATGCTGGAAGCCAACCATGATTTCAAAATGTTGGCGCGCAGCCGCTATCCCGCGTTTTTGAAGAAGCGTATTTCCGGCGAACATGGCCATCTCTCCAATGTCGCGGCCGGGGAGATCCTCGCGATGACGGCTTCGGGCAAGGAGCAGAAGGTATTACTCGCTCACCTCAGCGAGGAGAACAATGACGGGCATCTTGCTCTTGAGACCATCGGTGAGATTCTCTCCCGTAAAGCGGTCGATTCCCTCAAAGTGCGGGTTGCGGGGCGGTTGGCCGTAAGCCCGGCCATCATCGTTTGAGAGGCCGTCGAGTCCGACCAAGCCTCGTCTCCGACTCTGTTGCCAATGCGTTTCCCGCTACTTTAATAACCAGCTAAAACGACCTCGAGCGAGAAAGTTTTAGCCCCCCTGTCTTGGGAACAATAGTCGTTGAGATTCATGAGAAGAAACAGAGACCCCTTTGACATAAATCTGATGCCGTTTAAAACGACCTACCGAGGTCGTTTAGCAAGCTTGGTGGGGTCGGGGTTCGTGATGGGGGCATTTATCGGCTTCATCGGGCTCGGCTCGATGGTCGGGCTCGATGCCGGGAGTCTCTTGAGCGGCAATGCTCTTGGTCCGCTTCAGGGCGGCGATACGCCTTCGGAGCGCTTGATCATCCAAGGCTCGGTCATCGACATAGCCAAGGAGACCCAGCCGTCGATAGTCGGGATCCAAACGCATCAGGCCACCGGACAAGGCGCCCCCCGATCGCCGCGGGCCAGCGGCGACACTGAAAGTGTCGGTTCAGGGGTTATTATCGAGAGTGACGGCTATATCATGACCAACAGCCATGTCGTCGGGGAAGCGAACAGCATCATAGTCACGATCGCTGACGAGAAGGTGCCGGCCGAGGTGATCGGCAAAGATCCCGAGACGGACATCGCCGTTATCAAGGTCGAAAAAGAGGGGCTTCCGGTTGCGCGGCTCGGCTCTACGAATGACCTAGAGGTCGGGGAGCTAGCTGTAGCAATAGGCAGCCCGTTTGGTTTTCAGCAGAGCGTAACGGCCGGCGTTATCAGCGCCCTCAATAGAAATGTCACGGTCGAGACTGAGGCGGACCATCCTCGCACCTACACAAATCTGATCCAGACCGATGCCGCGATAAACCCCGGCAATAGCGGCGGCGCCCTCATCAACCGTCGCGGTGAGGTCATCGGGATAAATACACTTATCTATAGTACGAATGGAGTTTCGCAAGGAATAGGATTCGCGATTCCGGTCGAGGAAGCTGCCAGTGTCGCCAAGAGATTGGTTAAATCCGGGGATGTGGCCTACTCGTACATCGGTATCGAAGGGCGGACTGTGGTGCCCGCGGTCGGCAGTATGGATGAGGCTATAGACCAAGGGGCGACGATCATTGAAGTCGAGCCCGGGGGGCCGGCGGAGAAGGCCGGCATGAGGGCTGGTGATGTGGTCGTGGAATTTGCGGACATGCAGGTCGCGTCCATGGATGACCTGGTGGCGGCCGTGCGCGGATCCGCGATCGGGCGCTCGGTTACAGCACGGGTATTGAGAGACGACCGCCTCGAGACGCTCAGTCTGCTTATCGGGGAGCGGCCCGACTGATCTTAGGCACGAACCGTTTCGAACCGCCT
>DAOUYN010000013.1 GCA_030666075.1 Actinomycetes bacterium
GGCTTTTTTTGCTTGGCCAAGGGCGCGCATGACTTCGCCGACGGACGCTGAGGCGCTGTTCCGCTCCGCCCGTTTCGCCTCAAGCTCACTCAATATGTCGCGACGCTTGGCATCGGTTGTCAAAATAGCGTCGATATCGACGTTGGCGTTGCGAGACGCCATGGCTGCTTTGACCCCCTCGCTATCTTCGCGGAGCTTCTTGATATCAAACACTAGGCACGCTCGCTCGCGGATATGAGCCGAGAAGCTTCACTTCTGTGAGCTTGGACTGCAGGCACTTCAAGGCCGCGGCAATGGTCGGATCGTCGACATGCCCTTCGAGATCGACAAAGAAACAGTACTCGCCCAGGGCCCCGCGGGTGGGCCGGGAAGCGATCTTGGTCAGGTTGATGTTACGGTCCGCAAATTCCTGCAATATTGCCAGCAGGCTACCGGGGCGGTCCTCGTGGATAAAACAGACGATCGATGTTTTATCGAAGCCCGTCCGCTGGGCGGACGAGCGCCCGAGCACCACGAAACGGGTCTGGTTGCCGGCGACGTCCTGTATGCCCTCATCGAGCATGGTCAATCCGTAGAGCTCAGCAGCCAATTTCGTGCCGATAGCGGCCCATCGACCGTGGCCGTCACGGGCCACTATCTCAACCGCCTCAGCGGTGCTATTGGCGGCCTTGATCGCTGCCCCTGGGACTTCGCGCATCATGTACCGGCGACATTGGGCGGTCGCCTGGGGGTGCGAAATAACGACTTCGATCTCACTCTTTTCAAGGTCCGCGCGTCCTAATAGATTGTGCCGGACTGAAGAAATTATCTCTTTTTCGATCTTTAATTCGACATCGAAGGCCAGCATGTCGAGAGTCGTGTTGACGGAGCCCTCGACGGAATTCTCAATAGCGACGATCCCTTTTTCCACGTCCTGGCGCTCCACGGCCGCGATCACATCTTGAATCGATGGAAGCGGCACGACCTCCGCCCCATTCAGAGAATACGACGAGTGCAACGCTTGTTCCGTGAATGTACCCGCCGGCCCCAAGAACCCTATTTTAAGGCTCAAGTCTTGACTCCTTGATATGCTTGTCTGATCGACTCTTCCTCTTCCTGGGATAGCGGAAACTCCGACTGCCTCTCAATTATCGGCTTGGCATAGATGCGGCTGTCGCTGCGGCCGTTGATCGAGCTGATAACGACGCCATCGCCCCGCTCGTTTAAGAACGCGGCTGCGAAACTGAGTTCGCCGCCGATGTCCTGGAAGGCATCGAAGCGGACCACGCCCACGTGCCGGAGGGTCTCCTCTAATATCCCCCGATGGCGCGCATCGACAGCCGCCAATCGTACATTCTCAGCGGTCAGCCTCTCAATATCATCCACAGCTGAGCCGAGCACTTGCAGCGCGCCAGGTTCGCTCCTTAAGCCCGCTCCGGCGCGTTCGTGGGCCGCCTGGACCCGTCTGAAGTAGATAGTCAGGGCAATGACCCACGCAAGTGTCAGAACATTGGCGCCCGCTAATACGATTAAAGTTGAATCAGAAAAAAAGAGCGACGACATTCCCTCTCCTTGAATTGGCCTTAGATTATACACAATAACCGGGGCACAAACCCGGTTTCAAGACGGCCGGAGCGGGGAGAATACTCGAATGGAAAAGATTGAAGCGCCTCTGGCGACATTCAAGAAAGCGACAGATCGGCTCGACCGGGCCGATATCGACTATGTGGTCTTCGGCGGCATCGCCGTCTGGGGGTATGGGCGTCGGCGGTGGACTAGGGATATCGACTTACTCGTCAAACAGGCGGATGCAAAGCGGATTCTCGAAGAACTCGGCAAGGAAGGGTTCGAGACCGAGGAAAGAGACCACCGCTGGTTATACAAGGCAGCCATGGACGATGCCCATATCGATATCATTTTTGAGGCCAGGGGAGAAGTGACGCTCACGCCGCAACTGATCGAACGGCGTCAAACGGCTGAAATAGACGGTTATTCGTTTGAAATAATGGACCCGGAGAACCTGGTCCTAGTGAAGATAATGGCTACCAAAGAGATCCGGCCGGCCGATTGGTACGATGCTCTCTCTATCTTGCAAAACCTCAAAGGCTCTTTTGATTGGAACTACTTCATGGAACAGGCGACCTCACAGGCCGACAAAGTGCTTAGTTTTCTCTTCTTCGTTGAGGCTTTCGGGGCTGACGGTAACGGCGACCACTTGATCCCGCCGAGAATCATCGAGGGGTTGATCGACATCTACTTGCGCGGCCAATCCACTTCAAAGAGGCGATACGCCTGATTGACTAGTGAATGCGAAACGTTGCGCACCGGCACACCGCCGGGCGTAAATCCCGCTTCACGCCCGAAGTGAGCATGCCCATGGAGGGCGAGATCGGCACCGCCATCGTCAATGGCGGCGCCCAACTCCGAGCCGCCCAGGAACGGGTATATCTGCGGATCCTCACCAGTTAGCGTATCTGTTACCGGAGCATAGTGGAGGACCACTATCTTTAGCTCTGAATCAAGCTGGGCCAAACCATGACGGATCTTCTCACCTTCATGCCTGGCCGCTTTGAAGAATCGGCGCCAGAGGTCCTCCCCAAAATCAGTCAGGGCGCGACGCCCAAAACCACCGGCAAAACCCTTGGTGCCCGTGAAGCCGACACTATGTCCTCTGATGTCTAGGACCGTGCTCTCCCCATCGAGCACCCGGATGCCGGCATCTTCAAGCAGATCATGGAACCGCCTTTGGTTCTTCTCATGATAGTCGTGGTTCCCCAGGACGGCGATGACCGGCACCATGACTTCAGCCAGCTCTTCAATGACGGCTTCGATCTCAGCTATGCGCCCGCGATAGGTGAGGTCTCCACAGAGAACTAGAACATCCGCGCGCGTGTTGACATCCGCAAGGGCATACCGGAAGACCTCGGCCCCGCCTTCATGGCAATGTAAGTCCCCGACCGCCGCTATCCGCAACGATCCGTTACTAAGTGATTCGCTCAGGTTTTTCGTGCTCCTCCCGGCTCGAAAGCGTTAGGGCTTTCATACCCGGGAGAAAGAGCTGTGAATATTTTGGAAGGAGTCGCTTAGGCTCTAAAAGGAAAAGCTGTCGACGATCTCGCCTAGGTCAGTTCTGATCTGCTCAAAGTCCGCGTCGTCAGCCCAAGCCGCGATATGGAAGACCTTGTCGCCTGCCAGGATGATGACTATTTGTTCCCTCACGGTTACGTCGAGCTCAGAAGTAAAAGTATATTCGTAACGAAGGGCATCTTTTCCATGCACCTGGATCGTCTCGTCGCTGAGCTTTTCGAAGTCGGCGAACTTATCAGCCGTGGCAGTGTCCAGAGAATCGGCGAGCTCATCGATGTCCGCCAGACAAACAGCAAAACACCGCTCTGGCTTCAAAGCGGTGCGTTACCGACAAAAACTTTTAACAAAAGCTCTTAGCAAGAGCGCTTGCTTATGTATATAGTGTCGGCAAAAACCGGGGGGAACTTTAAAGGTCTATAGCAAATCAAAGCCCATAGAGGACCCGGACCTCGCCAGCACGTCGCGTCAACCTCTCTTGATCGAAATACAGGCAGAGCGGACCGGCGTACTTGTTGTTCGTCCCGAGAAGCTCACAAAAGCGCGCCTCGGTTATCTCCCCAGCTTCGAGCAGGTAGTCCATGAGTGTCTCGCGGGCCTCACCAATCGCTTCAACAGTAAAATATATATCGGGCGCCGGCTGGATGATCCGGCCTTCGGCCTCTAAGCGGGCCAGCAGATGGTTGAGGTCAGCCGTGTCGATCTCCTGGGATTGCTCGAGCTCCGCCCGATCGGGAGGAGAAAAACCCTTGAGCTTTCTATATAGTTCGACCATCTTCCGCCTGGCCGGCGCGGATTCAGAAGCGGCCCGTACCCCCAAACGTTCCTCCGTGAGAACCGTCAGGCCTTCGTTGATAAAATGAGTCAAGATGATATCCGCCTGCGATGAAGATAGGTGCGGCCAGAGCTCGATTCGCACCTTCTCGACCTTCGGGCCGAAATCATACGGATGCTGCCGGCGATAATCGTCCAGGTGGTTCCGCAAATCCCGACCGGCCCCGTCCAGAAGCGCGCTATCTAGATAAAAAGCGCGGCGCCGGACTTTGACTGCCCGCAAGACGCCTTTTTTGACCAGGGTCTCAGCGACAGCTGCCGCGGTAGACTCCCCGAGGTAGCTCGCTTGCGCCACATCCTCTATCGTGAGCGGCTGCAGACAACGGCCAAAGAGCTCTTTGACGATCTCTGACTCGTCGCCCCCGGCCAAAACTCGCCAATGCGCGCCGGCCGGGCGGCCCCGGGCCCGCGAACTAGTCTCGATGACAGTCCCTCCTCCGACGGTCACCGGGGACGAGACCGTCCTAAAGACAAAGCGATCTCGCACGACGGCGGACAACGGTTGGCGCGGCACCACCTGGACAAAGCCTTCGCCGCCCGGTTCGAGCTTATCGCCCTCGACCAGATAAATGTGGGCCGGCACGGCCCGAGTGCCGTGGTGTACCCAGACGATCGCGCCATCACGCAATCCGTGCCGGCAGCCGGGTAAGATCCGGGCCTGGGCGATGATCTCCCGGGCCGGCATCAGGACCCCCGGCGCCGCCACCCAGTCTCCCCGCTCGGGAGGATCGCCGGATACGATCATATTAAGCGCCACCGGTTGCCCGGGCAGGGCCTTGGAAACAAGCTGCCCGTAGACTTCGACCCGCAACGGCCGGCAGACTTCTTTCGACTGAACAAGTTCGAGCTCGCCGGCGGCAGCCAGTACTCCCGACCACAAAACCCCGGTCACGACCCGCCCGGCGGCCGGTAAGACGAATGAGCGGTCGATCGGGAGCCTGATGGGCAGATCAAGCGACCTGGGGCTCAAGTCGTGCGCGCCCTCCTCGATGGCCGCGACCAGTTCGCTCAGTCCTTCCTGTCGGGGCACGGATATCGACACCGTTGCTGTAGGGACCAGCGACCGTGAGGCCAGCAGATCGCCAATAGCCGAGCGCACTTCAGCTTCGCGGTCGGAATCGACTGAATCGATCTTCGTGAGCGCCACGATAACTCGGCTGATGCCCAAAAGAACCGCAAAATCCAGATGCTCAGTAGTTTGAGCGCAGACACCTTCATCGGCCGCTACCACGATGATCAGCAGATCTACGCCGGTAAAGCCGGCCAAGATGTTTTTTGTGAAACGAGAGCTTCCGGGGACGTCGACGATACCGGCGGTTATGCCACAGGGCAGGTAAAGCGGGGCGAAACCTAAATCGACAGAGTGGTCGAGCCCCGTCAGGGCCCCCACTAAAGCGGTCTTGCCATGCCTGGCATGACCGGCCATCCCGATAATGAAATTAGTTACTACCATCTATGGGTAATCTTTCCCTTTTGGCCTCATTCCGTTCGATTGAAAAGAAAAACCGCCAAGGAGATCATTGCCGCTCCGAAAACCGCCAGGACAGTGATGTCTAGGGCCAGCGGGAACTGGGCCGCTTTGGGGCCTAGCATCAGCCCTCTGAGTGCATCGACGCCATAGGTCAGCGGATCGATCCGGGTGAGAAAGTGCAGCCAGGGAGGCAGCCGTTCAATGGGAAACATCGCTCCGGAAAGAACAAAGAGCGGCATGACCAAAAAGTTCATGATCATCTGAAAGCCCTCCATGGATTGCATGCGGGCGGCCATCGCGATCCCCATGGACGTGATTGAAAACGATATTAAGAACATGACGGGAACAACCAGCAAGATCACCGGAAGCGACAGCTTCACTCCCACTAGCGGCGCCAGCAGCAAGATGATCAGCGCTTGAATGATGGCAACGGAGCTGCCCCCAAAAGCTTTGCCGATCGCGACGGACGAGCGGGAGATGGGGGCCACCATTACTTCCTTCAAAAAGCCGAACTCCCGATCCCAAACGATCGATACGGCCGAGAACATCGATGTGAACAAAAGGGACATCCCAATGATGCCCGGATAGATAAAAGCCAGATATGATACGCCCATGCCCGCGCCTTGCTCATCGAGTGCGAGTCCGCGAGCGAGGCCGTTGCCGAAAACGAAAAGAAAGAGCGCCGGCTGCGCCAGTGAAGTAACGATACGAGAGCGGTCGCGACGAAAGCGGGTGATATCGCGCAGCCAGATAGAATAGATACCGCGCAGATCCTTCATCATCTTCGCCTCGCCCGCATATGCTGACGCATGGTATCCATCGAACCCCCGGCCTCATCACGCATCGTGCGGCCGGTGAGCTTGAGGAACACATCATCTAAAGTCGGACGGCGAACGCTGATCGAATCTATCGGCACGTCGACGGCCTTCATGAGCTGCGGCAGAAACGACTCACCATCGGGCACCTCCATGACCAGCTTAGAGTCCTGCTCCATCACTTCCAGCTGAAAACGCTCACCTATCTCAGTTCTGGCCCGCGGCAGTTCGGGGGAAGTGAGGGTCACAACGTCGCCGCCGACCATGGCTTTAAGCTTGTCCGGCGTATCAAGGGCGATTATCCGGCCATGATCGATAACGGCGATACGGTCACAGTTTTCAGCTTCGTCCATATAGTGGGTGGTCAAGAATATGGTGATGTTCTGCTTAACGCGCAGCTCCCTGATGTACTCCCAGATGCGGTTGCGGGTCTGCGGGTCCAACCCCAGTGTCGGTTCGTCCAAAAAGAGGACCCGCGGATGATGAAGAAGACCGCGGGCGATCTCCAGGCGCCGCTTCATCCCTCCTGAAAAGGTGCGAACGACATCATGGCGGCGCGCCCACAACTCGACCATCTCCAGGACATGCTTGATGCGCGTCTCCCGCTCCGATTTCGGGACGTTATAGACCAAAGCGTGAAAATTGAGGTTCTCGTAGGCCGACAACCGCTCATCCAAGCTCGGGTCCTGAAAGACAATACCAATAGAAGCGCGGACATCGGCCGGGCGCTTGACGACATCATGCCCGGCGAGAGTCGCTACTCCCGTGTCCGGCTTGAGTAATGTGCAAAGGATGTTTATGGTCGTACTCTTTCCGGCGCCATTCGGCCCTAAGAAGCCGAAGATCTCTCCGGCCGAAACAGAGAACGAAACGCCGCGCACCGCTTCGATCGCCCCGAATTTCTTATATATATCTTGTACTTCGATCACTAGCAATCAACTCCGGCCTGTATTATATAGTATGGATTCCACCAAAGATGGGTGAAGAGACTGCGATGCCGCATTTAAAAAAAGAAAGCCTCCGTCAAGCGTTCAAAGAGCGCCGCGCCGCGATCGGACTTGGAGTCCAGGCCGAGGCCAGCAAGGCGATCTGCCTGGCCCTGTTGGGGTTGGAGCGATACAGGACGGCCGCGGGCATAGCCGTTTACTGGCCAATGGACCTTGAAGTCGACACCAGACCCTTCATTGATAGCGCCATGGCCGACGGGCGCCGGGTTTATCTGCCTCGGGTGGTCAAAAAGCCGCGAGGTCTCCATTTTTGCCGATACAACGGGGACCCGGAAACACTGGCCGACGGCCCTTTCGGACTCAGCGAGCCCCGCACAGAAGCAGCCGATACGGATGACATCGATCTGATTATCGTGCCGGGACTGGCCTTCGATCTCCACGGTCACCGGCTTGGATACGGAACCGGATACTATGATCGTTTCCTCAAACAGACCGCGGCCACGCGGATAGGGGTCGCGTTCGATGTCATGACCATAGATATACTCCCGGTGGCCGAGCACGACGTGGCCATGAACACGATAGTCACCGAGTCACGCACCTTGTCGACGTCCTAGCTTGATGGAGCCCTTGCCAACCCGCGCTGGTTAGAATATATTACTTTATGGGAATATGATTATAAGGTGTTAAGTATATGGCGGATTTTTGTAGATTATTCCAGGCGATAGGCGATGACCACCGGCAGAGGATTCTAGTTCTTTTAGACGAACATGACCGGTGTGTAGGCGAGCTTGTCGGCCGGTTTTCTCTGTCGCAATCGGCTATCTCTAAGCACTTGGCGGTCCTAAAAAACGCCGGCCTGGTCAATGATAAGCGTTGTGGCCAGCAGGTTATCTACTCTTTGAACCGGCAGAACCTGCAAGACTGCTGCCGAGAATATTTTGCAAAGTTTGAGTGCTGTAGCAGTTTATTTGCCCAGCGTAAGGGCGAAACACAGCATGAAGGTTGATTTTCTCCGAGGGGGGGTGTCCGATATGATGATTAGATTTATGATCCCGCGAGTGGCTCACTGCGATGCAGGTTGTAGTCTTTAGTCCCGAGCAGGACGTTAAACTGCTCGCGAAGTGGAGCCCGTTTGAGTAACGACAGCACGGCGGTTACTTGAACGGGCTCCTTTTATTTTGCCAGTTGGTCAAGGGTAACAAGAGTGAATCCCTGCCTGTAAAGCTCTTTGACTATCATTGAGACCGCGGTGACCGTATTGCCGCGATCACCCCCACCGTCATGCAATAAAACTACGGCACCTGGGCGCACATCTTTTAAGACGCGGGCGGCGATGTCTTCCGGGGTCAACCCGTTCCAATCCCGCGAGTCGATGTGCCAGCGGATAGTGTGATAGCCGCGCCGGGCGGCGATGACTCGCAACGGATCACTGACGGCCCCGTATGGTGGCCGGAACCAGCGCATGGGCCTGGTGATAAGCGGGGAAATAGTGGCGCTGGCCGCGTCCAGATCGCGAAGAACGGCTTCTTCGTCCGCGAAATCCATCCGATCATGCGAATATGAGTGGTTGGCAACTTGAAACCCGCCGGCGTCCAATTCCCGGATAATCTCCGGGAAGAGAGCGGCCTGGCCGCCCACGACGAAGAATGTAGCTGTCCCCTGGAGGGCGCTCAGAGTATCCATTATCTGCTTGGTATAGGGAGGGGTCGGACCATCGTCAAAGGTGAGTGCGATCACTTTGACCGGCTTCTCCTCCGTACGGGCGACCCTAAAAGGACGGGCTTCGGCCAGATTCCGCACCGAGATAAGCTTGCCGCTGACGCGCCCGCGCGACACCAGTTTCCGGCCGACCGTGCCTAGTTGCTTAACCGTAGTATATTCGCCTTCACCCTCGACAACGTCGGCCAGAACCACCTCGACGATCTCCGTCTCGACGGCTTCCGTCCGATCGAGGGACGGGATGACATCCAGTTTATCGCCGGACTCGACAGAACTTTGTGCCGAGACGACCCCGCCGTTGACGAGAATACGCGGCGCCCAACCGGCGCGGGCCTCCAAGACCCGCCCTTCAATATCCAGCAAGTCTCCGGCCGTGACTCCCAGCCCGGCAGTATCAAGAACGGCGCCCACGGTACGGCTCTCACCCAGGGGATATCTAGCCCCGTTGACCATGACCGAAGCCGGTGCGTAGTCCGAAAAGAACAGGGCCTGGAGCAATAGAAAAGACACTACGAATACGGCGGGAAGGAAGGTCTTGTTGTCGGGACGCATAGTGAAAGCTTAGCACGGGGCTTGTCTGACCAGCAAGAATCAAGTATCGTTCCACGGTATCATGCGATTCGGAGCCCACGTGTCCATTGCCCAGCACCTCTACTTAGCGGTCGATCGCGCCCGCGAAAGTAACTGTGAGGCCTTCCAGATCTTCCCGGGCAACCCTCGCGGCTGGAAGACCGGCCCATTCGCGCCGGCAGAGGTAGTCGAGTTCAAAGAGCGCCGCCTGGCCGCCGGTCTCGGCCCGGTCGTCATCCACTTGCCGTATCTCGTCAATCTGGCGGCCACGACTCCCCGGGTCACGGAGGCTTCAATAAAGTCGCTCAAGGACGCTCTCGCGAAGGCTGTTGTTTTGGATGCCGAGTTCCTCGTCATGCATCCCGGGAGTCACGGCGGCGACGGAGCGGACGCCGGCATCGAGCGAATAGCGAACGGGTTGCGCGAAGTGCTGAAGGAAGATTTCGGCCACTCGATGCTCCTGCTCGAGAATACCGCCGGGGCCGGTAATACATTGGGCTCGACCATGACGGAGATCGGGAACATCATCGACGAAGCGGAGGGTGATGGACGCCTCGGGCTCTGTTTTGATACCTGCCATGCCTTCGCCGCCGGATATGACTTGGCCACAGAAGAAGGGCTCGACCGGACGCTCTTGGAGATCGATGAGCGTATCGGCCTGGACCGCCTCAAGGTCATCCACGCTAACGACTGCAAAGGCGAGCTAGGCTCCCGCCTCGACCGACATCAGCACATAGGTGAAGGCCATATCGGCCTGGAGGGATTCGCGCGGCTCGTCAATCAACCAAGCCTGAGAGACCGGACCGTCATCATCGAGACGCCTAAGAAAGCACCCGACGATGACATTAAGAACCTGGGGAAACTCCGCGATCAAAAACGAGGCTAGGATCAGCCTTAAGTCAGCTCGGCGCGACTGAATACCGGTTGGTAATCGTACCCGGCGTCGGCGAGAGCCTCCCGGCCGCCCGCCTCCCGATCGACTATGGCGATGACCTTGACTACTCGGGCACCCGCTTCTTCGACAGCCTTAATGCCTTTAAGGACTGAACCAGCGCTGGTCACGACATCTTCGACGATGACGACGCGGGCGCCTTCTGATAGATCGGGCCCTTCGATCCTCCGGCTAAGGCCGTGTTGTTTGCTCTCTTTGCGGATGATGAAACCGGTCACCGTCTGCCCCTCGACAAGTCCGAGATGGTAGCAGAGCGCCCCGACGATCGGGTCCGCCCCCATCGTCGGTCCCCCGACCGCGTCAAACGGCACATCGGCCAGGATGTCGCTAATAACATTGGCCAATAAGAATGCCCCCCGCGGCTTCAGTGTCACCTGGCGGCCATCGATATAGAAGTCACTCATCGCCCCCGACGAGAGCTTGACGGGCCCATCGCTGACGGCCGCCTTCACCATCGCTCTTAATTCC
>DAOUYN010000208.1 GCA_030666075.1 Actinomycetes bacterium
GTGTGATAGATGTGGCAATAACCTCCATCATATCGACCGACCCCCCGTCCTCCAGTTCACCGACAAAACGCCCGCCGAGCGCTCCTTCAATGGCCACAAAGTCGCCTTGGGTGACTTCGATATCGGCCTCAAAACGAACGATCAACTCGATGCCTTGGGCTCCTGACTTCACAGAAACCTGCATATGGGTCCCATCGACAGCATATTGAGGGTCAGCGGCGATCTGGCCCCTGACGCTCACCTGGCGACCTTCGGGGATCTCGGCAGCCCCCATGACCTGAACTAACCCTGCGTTACCGAAAGGAGGTAAAGCGCTGACATCGGGCGGCCTATCCTCGACTGCCGGCGCCTGCTGCAATGCCGGGATGATGAGCCAAGCCAGTAATGCGCCGATGGCAACTAGCGGGAATATGAATTTCGGGACCTGCATGTGAACGTCCTTTAGGAACGGTTATATCTCGGACTATTCTAGCATCTGTATCGGCGGTTCCGGCGCGGCGCTAAAGGCTGCCTGATTACCTTAATTATGGCATAACGATTAGAATAGACGGCTTGAGGTAATTTTGTTTTAATAATCCACGGGAGAAGTGGCCGAGTTGGTTGAAGGCGCTCGCCTGCTAAGCGAGTAAGGGGGTTAAGCCCCCTTCGAGGGTTCGAATCCCTCCTTCTCCGCTAGATCTTTTGCGGTCCTAGCGCTTTACTAGCGCCGGGACCGCAATACTTTCATTGCGAAAGGGTTATGGTTAGAATCATCTCTATCGGCGCTCGTAGCTCAGTGGATAGAGCACAGGCCTCCGGAGCCTGGTGTCGGGGGTTCGAATCCCTCCGAGCGCACAGAAAGAACTTATCATCCACCGGAGAAGGTGAGCTTTATGGCCGCTGCCGCACTTCCTGAAAAACTCATAGGCGCCAGCTACCTCTTCTTCCTTCAGAACGACTCGGACCCGATCGTCAAACTCAAAGAACATATCGGTGATTCTTTCATCCCGCATATGACCGAAGGTCTCTTCGAGCTCGACTTAGACACACAAAAGCATACCGAGACCTACATATCGAAGGACGCACCGCAGCTCAGGCTGGATGTAGCCAGACACCGGCAGGACAACGTGATCAGTGTCAGTATGGCCAGTTTCATCGGCACGGACGACGATCCGGATTGGGAACGCCAGATCAAGTTCGTCGATACCTGCGCCGCGGCCCTTGAATCAAACGGTATAGACGTGCTCGGAAAGACAGTCGTGGGCGTCGGTGACGCTAGCGAGAGCGCCGAGAGCTTCTCCGCTTATCGAGAGGCGATCGGCACACCTCTCGAGCATGTCTCAGCGAAGTTCGGGCGCAACATCATTCATCAGTTACTCGGGGATCTCGATCGCCAATTCTTCTTCATCGAGGTTTCCAGCAACGCGGACTTTGAAAACATCATCACCGACAAGCTGCCCGGGATAGTCTGGTCGATGCAACGCCTCACCCGCGAAATGGCGTTTTTCGAAGATAGGCTCGTGACGATCCGGAGCGAAAAAAAGCAAATAGACGAAGACCTGAGCAAGGTATTCCATCAAAAAGTCGGCTCGGCCCTCGATGCCGATTCCGCCCAAGTCCTCGAGGACCAGATCACCCAGCTCTCTTCGATGTACAGCATGATGGCAACGGACCTGCACCTCGTCTCGGACGCAGTCAGCACATTCGACCGCGATCTGGTCGCCCTGGGAGAGCGGGCCAAGGAGTTCGGCGCCGACGAGGAGGACGCCTTTCCCCGCTACCGCCTCGCCGCATTCAGGGCGTACCTAAAAGAGCTGCGCAAGAACCAGGCCGACCTGAGATTGTCTCTGGACAACACGAAAGCCGCTATCGACATCGCCCAGACGCAGGCCGAAATACTCCGGGGCAGCCAGGGCCTGGCTCTTCAGGAGCAGACCAGAGAATTGCTCGATCAAAACCTCATCCTTCAAGACGAACGAGCGTCGCTGCAAGCGGCCGCCTCCGTCGTCGAGCTGGTCGTCATCTTCTATTATTCCTTGGTAGCCTGGAAGACCGTGGCCGTTTACGGGACCGTCGAAGTGCTCACTCCATTAGCCAAGTTCTCGGTCGTCGGGACATTCTCGGCGGCCGTGGTGATCCTCACCCACTTTGTCGGAGCCAGCCTACATAGCAAAAAGGTAAAATGGGTACCTATACTAGTAAGCGGTAGCTTTGTTTTGGCCGCGCTGATAGCCATGGCGCTCTTGCCGGGAACGGTCGCCGACGACGTCCACTGACGGAAAGGAAATAATGGATCCGATAAAACTGATAGAAGAAGCCATCAAAGCCGAAGAACTCGCCCGCGAACGCTATAAAAATGGCGCCGCTATCGCCGAAGACCCGGAGACGCGCTCGATGTTCGAGCAATTGGCCAAGTGGGAAGAGGGGCATAAGCACATGCTTGCAGAGCGGTTGGCCACCCTTAAAATGATGAAGGGCAGCTAGCAGCTATCCGTGTCCATTCCGCCCACGCCTATCTGTAGTCCGTCCGGTCTTTCCAGTTCCACCACTTAAGCAGTTCCGGATCATATTCATCATGAGACGCGAAATAAACGGCGCCTCGAAAAACATACAGCACACAGGGATCGATATGCCGAGCGGCGACCACGCTCAACTGCTCGTAGAGTT
>DAOUYN010000094.1 GCA_030666075.1 Actinomycetes bacterium
GAGCCATGGATTCGCCTACGCGAAATGGCTCTATGCCGCGACGATCGTCATCGGAGCCCTCGTTGTCGCCCTGATGGCGATGTCGGGCGCGGTTACCGCCAGCACTAGTCTTTGCGCAAAGACATGCCATGTCGTCAACCCTCAGTACCAAAGCTGGAAAAGGTCAAACCATGCCCAAGTCCCCTGTTATCGCTGTCATGTCGGGTCATCCCCCGCCGCCTGGCTGAGACATATGGTGATCGTCCAGCCGGCCAAGACTCTCAACTGGTTCAGGCTAGACGGAGCCGTGCCTCTAAATGAGAAAAGCGGAGCCGCTACGGCCATTCCAGACGACCGTTGTGTGGGCTGTCATGATAAGACGGCAAATAATACGACGGTAGCCGGTCGCCCGAGAGAGCGCCATGCTGAACACGTGAAAGCGGGGCTTCCGTGTGTCCAGTGCCACAATCGGGTCGCGCACAAGAATGCCGAGCGCTATAAACCGCTGACGATGGATGCGCCGGCTTTTGAATATACAGACTACCTAACCATGCGCTCCGGGTGCTGGCGGTGCCACTCGACTTCCGCCGCTTACCGTGACGACCGGCTCCTCGATGACATAGGGTTAGCTGAGTTCCCGCCCACTGACTGCGGATCTTGCCACGTTGGATCAGCCCCAACGCCCGACTCCGGGTTCCTCGATCATTCCTTAGCCGATTGGGCCGGGGCCAGACATGGGCGCGTGGCCGCTAAAGATTACGGAGAGTGCTTTTCCTGTCATCCGCGCCGCACGGGCGGCGATACCCCGCCCGACTGCACGGGTTGCCATAACGGTGTCGCCATGCCGCACAATATCGGCGACGGTGAGCTCTTCTATACTTCGCAGGCCGGGTTTCCTAGATGGGCGCGCGAGCACGCAAACTTCGAGGAGTCCGCGAAGAGGTGCGCCCAATGCCATCAAGACGAACGGGCCGACGACCTCTGCGCCCAATGCCACCACGAGCAATACCTTGAAGGACGCGCGGCCGGAACGGCGACAGTCTGGCCGCAAGGCCACCAAGATGTCAGTGCTGAAGTCGGTGAGTCATGTCAGGAGTGCCACATGGTGGAGTTTTGCGCTTATTGTCATAGCAAGAACGAAAAACCGCCGAAAGAACTCTACTTCTATCGCCTCAGGGAGCGCTAAGCGACAAACTCGCTGATAGCGCAAAGATCGCGGATAAGCCGTCTGAACAAGCAGTCGTCGCTGCCGCAGAAGTTCATGCAAAACGACTGCTCACCGCAGACAACGCCCTTTTCCAGTAGGCCGCGGAGATCTTCCTCGCTGACAGAGTCCGCCCAGTCTATGACTGTCCGGCGAAAATCGGCTGTCGGGGTGCGCGCCACGAGGAGAAGGTTAAAATAGTCGCAGTCAGAGTCGAGACAATAAACGAAACATCGATCGAGTTCGAGACAGTTCTGAGCGTCGCTGATAAAACGCTCTACTTCTTCATCTGTGAGGTTTTCGATCCAGTAGTTAAAGCGGATCTTGGTTAGGTCGGTTTCCTTCATTTGCGATCAGCTTCCTCTTGTCAGTCCGGCCCAAAGGCGGAGACTAGATGTTAGCTGATTTTCTCAAAACCAACAAGACTGACCTGGCGCTTTACCGCTCTTCTCCGGCCGCCTCCAGCAACGCCGTTTCAATCATCTCGCGGGTCGGCCATCCCAAGAAGCCGCCCTTGACCCAGTAGACGCGGCACATCAGGCTATAGGTCGTGGTAGCTCGCGCCGCCGGGTCGATATCTTGGCCGTTTACGCGAATAGACGGAGAACCGACAAACTTCTCTGCTCGAGCGGTTTCTCGGTCGACAATGTTTTTCTTGACGAGCTGGGCCTCTATCCCTCTCTCACGAAGGACCGATTCGAGCAGCTCTTCTGCCTTCTGATAGAACGGGCAGTCATCAAAGTACAGGAACTCTATTAAAATCTCGTTCTCCATCTCCATCCGGTCGCGCCATTTTATCAGGTATTCATGGATTTTTCTTAGTAGGTTATACTGGGAAGGTTGATAAAAGAGAGTGTACAGGTAAAGGAGCGATTTGAATGCCTTTTGGGCGTTTAGGATTAGATGACGCCCTGGTTCGGGGCGTTGCAGAGATGGGCTACACAGAGCCCACACCCATCCAGGAAAAGGCGATACCGCTAGGCCTGGAGGGACGCGACATCATCGGGTGCGCGCAGACTGGAACTGGAAAGACGGCAGCGTTCATACTGCCCATCTTGTCGCGCATCAGCAATAAAAAGGGTATCAAAGCCCTGGTCGTCACGCCAACGCGTGAACTTGCGAGCCAAATAACAGAAGTGGCTGAAGCTTGCGCACGGTTTACAGACTTTAAGGTCACGGCGGTCTACGGCGGCGTGCCTTACGAAAAACAAGAAAAGGCTTTGGATGATGGGGTCGATCTGCTCATCGCCACACCCGGACGTCTGCTGGATTACATCCGCAAGCGCCGGATCAGCCTCTCTTCGGTCGAGGTCTTCGTGCTCGATGAAGCGGACCGGATGCTGGATATGGGCTTTTGGCCCGATGTCAGCCAGATCGTCGATAAGCTCCCCAAAGAGCGGCAGAGCCTGCTCTTCTCCGCCACCATCTCACCGAATGTCTTATCGGTTATCGGGCGGACCTTGAACGATCCAGTACAGATCGAGATCGGCCCGCGGTCGATGCCGGTCGATACGGTCGAGCAGTCCGTCTACCCGGTCGATGCGATGCAAAAGCCGGACCTGTTGATCGCCATGCTTAAGCGCGATGAGATGTCGCGCGTCCTGGTGTTCATCCAGACAAAGCGCCGGGCGGACATCGTCTACCAGACCCTCGAACGGGCCGGTATCTCAGCTGCCCCGATTCACTCGGATCTTAGTCAAGGCCAACGTCAGCGCACACTCGAGGATTTCAGATCCGGCAAGTGCCGAGTCCTTGTGGGCACGGACGTGGTAGCCCGCGGAATCGATGTCGAGGGAGTCTCCCACGTCATCAACTACGACATACCGGACAATCCGGAGGATTATGTCCATCGCATCGGACGGACAGGCCGTGCCCAGGCAACTGGAACCGCCTATATGTTTATGTCGGCTGAAGAGCTGGGGAATCTGCGGGCTATCGAGGGCTACATTAAAAAGAACTTCGAATACCGCGACCTCGAGGGCTTCGACTACCACAAGCGCTATGTGCCAAGTTCAGAAGTGAAACCCATGCCACGGACCGGACGAGCTGTTTTCAGGAGTGGAGCCCGCAGGTCGATGAGCCGGCGTGTCCGCCGACGCTAGCCGGTCAAGTCTTATCTAAGAGCCGCGCGAATTCCTTAGGGTCGGTGACCGGGCGCGCACAGGTATGATCCCGGCAGACATAGGCGGTAGCCGTACCGTCCAGCGCCTGCATATTTCCAACATAAGGTGCGCAGGCGATGACATCGGCCGCCTCCACGGGGTCTCGCCAGAGCACGGCCGCGCCCGGGCGAAAACCGCTATTAGCCACTCTCAGCATGTCCGATACTGCGGGCGCGCCGCGCTCCCCCACTATCACGATCTCTTGGCCGGGATCGCTCAGATCTTCGATCACGCCAAGCAGGTGGGTGTGGGCGGCCGGATTCTGCCGGACCTTTCCCGACGCCAGCGCCACGATCTCCTCGGCTTTCTCTTCGTATTCCGAGCGGCCGGTCAAACGAGCTAACCGCAAAAGATTGGCTGCTGCCACGGAACTACCAGCCGGGGTCGCGCCATCGCGAGTCTCTTTGCGCCTGACGAACAAGGTCTCGGCGTCCTCTTGCGTGTGAAATAAACCGCTAGCATCTTCATCCCAAAAGCGCACCAGCATCTCATCGGTCAGCGCCAGGGCCTGCTCTAAGTATGCTGTCTCGAACGTAGCTGAATACAGTTCCAACAACCCCCAGACGCAAAAAGCATAGTCGTCAAGGAAGGCGGGTATAGCGGCTTCGCCCTCGTGATACCGATGTCGAAGGCCTTGACCTTCAGGCGACATCTCTTGAAGCACAAAACCGATGGCCCGCGCTGCCGCCTCCACGAGCTCCTGGTCGCCCAGGGCCCTCCCGGCCGCGGCCATTGCCGCCACCATCAGGCCATTCCAGTCCGCCAATATCTTCTCGTCCCTTTGAGGACGGATGCGCCGGACTCGAGCGGTCAATAACTTCATCCGAGCGCCTTCTTCAATTGCGCCCTCCGGGACCGCCAAGCGAAGTGGTTGAGCGGGGCCGCCGTCAATGCCAAATATTCGCGAAACGATAGCCGCGTCCGTCGCCCCTAGCGCCGCCTCGAGCTCGGCGGCCGTCCAAACATAGTACTTGCCCTCCTCACCCTGGGAGTCTGCGTCTTCGGCAGAGTAAAAACCGCCTGCGGGAGCCGTAAGATCACGGCGCACGTACTCGCATATCTCCTGGGCCGTCCGGCCGTACTCGTCAACTCCGGTCGCCCGGTAGGCTTCTGTGTATGCCGTCGCCAGCAAGGCTTGATCGTAAAGCATCTTCTCGAAGTGCGGCACTCGCCACTCGGCGTCGGTCGAGTATCTATGAAAGCCCTGACCTAGTTGGTCGTATAGCCCGCCCCGGCGCATGGCTCGAAGCGTCTTCTCAACCATATCGAGCGCGACCTGGCTACCACGGCGGGCATGGTAATGTAAGAGAAAAGTCAGATTATGCGGCGCCGGGAATTTAGGTGCCGCCCCGAACCCTCCGGACACTGAATCGAAGGCTTCGGCGAGTTGCCGAAAGCCCAGACTGACCACGGCCTCTTGCGAGTCCTCGGTGTCCGCGGCACTATCTTCCGCGGCCACCAGGGCCACTAGTTGAGCCCCGGCCTTCTCGATCTCCCCGCGTCGCTCCTTCCAGACGCTCGCTATCTGCGGCAAGAGATCGACCAGCCCGGACTGGCCAAACTTGGGGAGCTTGGGAAAGTACGTGCCGGCGAAGAACGGTTTCTTGTCGGGCGTCAAGA
>DAOUYN010000041.1 GCA_030666075.1 Actinomycetes bacterium
TTGGCGCCTGCTCTGAGTCCGAAGAAGAGCGTCGAGGGCGCGGTGGGTTCTGTCATTATCACCGCTGCTGTTTTGGGGCTATTCTGGTTTTGGTCGGATGTGACCGTGGTGGAGCGGGTCTTTTTCGGGGGAGCTATCGCCCTGGCGGCCATCTTTGGCGATCTATTCGAGTCGGCGCTGAAACGAGAGGCTGGAGTCAAGGACAGCGGGGCACTCCTGCCGGGCCACGGAGGTCTCCTCGATAGGGTCGACTCGCTGCTGGCCGCGGCTCCGATCGCTTACTTCCTGCTCGTTATCTGGCTGGGTTGACGCCTGCTCCGGATTCACGAATACTTCACGTTCGTATGGTAAGGTTCGGCGCAGCTCGGCAACGGGTGACATAGCATGGATCAACAAAACACAATGCAACGAATAGTTATATTGGGTTCAACCGGCAGCATCGGGCGTCAGGCTCTCGATGTAGTCATGAAGCGCCCGGCGGATTTTTCTATCGCCGGCCTAGTGGCCTTCTCCAACAGGGAGGAACTGCTCCGTCAAGCAGAAGCGACCCGGCCTGACTTCGTCTGCCTGGTCGATGAGTCCGCGGCCAAGCAGCTTCGCGACGACTTAGGCTCGACCGCATCTGCGACGCCGACGCTCCTAACCGGTGAGGAAGGCCTTTTAGCCGCGGCTGCCTGGGAGGACGCCGATACTGTGCTCAACGCCGTCGTGGGCGGGGCGGGTCTGGCCGGGACACTCGCGGCGCTCAAAGCCGGGAAAAAATTAGCCCTGGCCAACAAAGAGTCACTGGTGGCGGCCGGCAAGCTGGTCAAACGGACCCTGGAAGAAAGCTCCGGCTCGCTGATCCCCGTGGACTCGGAACATAATGCTCTTTGGCAATGCCTTATCGGCGAGAAGGACAGTGAGGTAGCTCGACTGCTGTTGACTGCGTCCGGCGGTCCTTTTTGGGGCAGACGGCCATCGGACTTGGCCGATGTGACCCCCGCCGAGGCCTTGGCGCATCCCAGATGGGAGATGGGTCAGCGGATATCGATCGATTCCGCCACCCTCTTGAATAAAGGACTGGAGGTTATCGAGGCGCACGAGCTTTTCGGGGTCGACTATGACCGGATCGACGTGGTCGTCCACCCGCAGTCGATCGTCCATTCACTGGTCGAATTCGTAGACGGGTCGCTTAAGGCGCAGCTCGGGCCGACCGATATGCGCCTCCCGATCCTTTACGCTCTGGCCTGGCCCAGGCGCATCGGCCCAGTTCTTCCAGCCTTCGACATCACTACCGTCGGAGATCTGACGTTCGAGTCGCTCGAGCCCGGCTGGGCCCCCTGCTTCGATTTGGCGCTGGAAGCCGGAAAAGCCGGGCGCTCTTATCCGGCGGTCTTGAACGCCGCCGATGAGGTGGCGGTGGCCGCATTTCTCTCAGGAATGATACGATTCCAGGATATTGGAAATATTATAAATCACGCCCTTTCCGAACATGAGCCAATAGATATCGATTCCGTCGACGACTTCACGCAAGTCGACGCTGGAGCCAGGGCGTCGGCTCGGCAGGCGAAAGTTTCTTAAAGCGAGGTCATTGAATTGAGTGTCGGCGTAGTAGTAGCCATTCTCGGGCTAGGTCTGATCATCTTCATACATGAGCTTGGGCATTTCGTGGCGGGTAAACTTCTGCGGCTCAAGATAACGGAGTTCTTTATCGGCCTGCCGATCGGCAGGCCTCTCTTCAGCTTCCGCCGCGGTCAGACCGAGTACGGGATCAAGCCCGTCCTGTTTGGCGGCTACATCAAATTCCCGGAGTATGTGGCGATGGGTGAACCGCAGATCGACAGGGTCCGGCCCGATGGCCCGGCTGAGATAGCCGGACTAAAAGAAGAAGATATCATCACGAGCATCGACGGGCAGGCGGTCGGAGACTGGCACGATATCTTTCAGCTCGTCAGCACCAGGGCCGGGAAGACGGTCGACCTTCAGGCTAATAGGGGCGGCGTCGAGATCGAACTGAAGATCACCCTGGAAGATGTCGAGGGTGTCGGCCGCATAGGAGCGGGGCCGGTCGCGACCGACGATATCTATATAGACGATCTGCCTGACACACTTGACGGCCAGAGCTTGCCGCGTAAGAGCTTCGTGGTAGCAGCAGGCCCACTGATGAACATCTTTTTGGCCATCGTCATCCTGGCCGGAGCATTGATGATAGGTTTCGCTGAGCCGACTACCACCGTCGGGCGTGTTATGTCGGACAGTCCGGCAAAGTCCGCGGGCATAGAAGCCGGCGACAAGATCGTGTCGGTGGCCGGCGCAAAAACAGATGATTGGCAGAGCGTCATCAAATCCATCAGCGATCACGCCGGCCAATCGGTCAAGATCGCGGTCGAGCGCGACGGGGTCATAGAGACCTTCAGCTTGACGCTGCGCAAGCAGTCCGATGAAGGGCTGCTCGGCATCGGTACAAAGCTAGTTCGCCGGCCTCGACCGCCGGTCACAGCGGTCAAAGAAAGCTTTGGGTTCTCATATCAGGCGACTGGTATGATTCTCGATGTAATGGGCCGCCTGGTCATGCGGCCAACGAGCGTCGTCGGTCAACTCAGGAGTCCGATAGGGGTCGTCCAAGAGACCGCCCCGATTGCCGAGCGCGACCTGCTTGAGTTTGCAGTGACGCTCGCCGGTATCAGTATTGCCATCGGCATCTTCAATCTCCTGCCTATCCCGCCTCTGGACGGCGGGAGGATACTCGTCTCACTGATAGAGTTCCTGTCGAGACGGCGCATCAAGAAGGAGTCTCTCGTCTTCGTCAACGCCGTCGGCGTCTCCTTATTATTGATGTTGATGATATATGTGATCGTCGCGGACATCTTTAGAATCACTATAACCAAGTAGCGACAAGATGCGCCGTCCCGGGTGCTGTCCCAGTTAGTCCGTATGCAATAGAATGAACTCATGACGACAAAGAAGATCATGGTCGGCAAGATCCCTATCGGGGCCGGTAGTCCAGTAGCGATCCAATCGATGACTAACACCAAAACGCGCGACGTCGAGGCGACGACTGCGCAGATAGAGGCACTGGTCGAGGCCGGCTGTGAACTGATCAGGGTCTCTGTTCCCGATGACGAATCAGTCGAGGCCCTGCCCGCTTTGATCAAGTCGGCCACCGTCCCCCTCATCGCCGATATCCATTTTCGGGCCGACCTGGCTATCAAGTCTATTGAAGCCGGTGTGGCCAAAATACGTATCAACCCCGGGAACATCGGAGCGCGAGAGAAGGTCGCCGCAGTCGTTTTGGCGGCCAAGAAGGCCGGTGTGCCGATACGGATAGGGGTCAACTCGGGGTCGCTGAGTAAAACAGTCCGCGCCCTCGATGTCCCGGCAGCGCAGAAGCTTGTCGCCAGCGCCTTGGAGAATATCAGCCTCCTGGAGGAGCTGGATTTTGACAATATCGTCGTATCGGTCAAATCTTCGGATGTCATGGAGACGATCGAGGCCTATCGGAGCCTTGCCGGGCAGGTAGATTATCCGCTACATTTAGGAGTAACAGAGAGCGGCACCCGGGAAACAGGGGCGCTTCGCTCTGCTGTAGGGCTCGGAGCGTTGCTGGCCGATGGAATCGGAGACACTATCCGGGTCTCGCTTGCGGCCGATCCGGTCGAGGAGATCGACGTCGCCAGGCAGATACTCCAGGCTGTCGGGGCCAGGCGGTTTTACCCGGAAGTCATAGCCTGTCCGACCTGCGCGCGATGTGAGATAGACCTGTTTCCGCTCGCGCGGGAACTAAAGGACCGCTTGAAGAGCTCCGGCAAACCTTTGAAGGTGGCGGTAATGGGCTGCGTGGTCAATGGACCCGGTGAGGCGGCTGATGCCGATGTCGGCCTGGCCGCAGGACAAGGGAAGGGCGTCATCTTCCGGGGCGGACAAGCAGTCAAGACGGTGCCCGAAGCGGAGTTTTTGTCAGCTCTGCTGGCAGCGGTCGACGAGATATGAGGAGAATATGCGGATTTCGGATTCATTCATACCGACCCTGAGAGACGACCCCGCGGAAGCGGAGATCGTCAGCCATAAACTCATGGCCCGCGCGGGTCTTGTTCGGAAGTCGGCGGCGGGTTTTTATACTTGGCTCCCGCTTGGCTGGCGGGTACTGCGCAAAGTGGAGAATATCGTGCGCGAAGAGATGGACCGGGCGGGCTGCCTTGAGCTGCTGATGCCGATCCTTCAGCCAAAAGAGCTTTGGGAGGCGACGGGCCGCTGGGCGGCTTACGGCCACGAGATGATGCGGGTCACGGACCGCCATGGACGCGAATTCTGTCTCGGCCCGACCCACGAAGAGATGATAACAACCGTCGCCAAGGAGTTGCGCTCCTATAAGGACCTCCCCAAATGCCTATATCAGATCCAAGCCAAGTTTCGCGATGAGATCCGCCCGCGCTTTGGGGTGATGCGCAGCCGCGAGTTCGTCATGAAGGACGCGTATAGTTTCCACACCGATGAAGCCAGTCTCCAAAAGACATACGACCGGATGAGCGAAGCTTATAGCCGGATCGTCGAGCGCTGCGGCCTGACTTACCGGTCGGTCAAGGCAGCCGGCGGTCTGATCGGCGGGGCCGTTTCCGAAGAATTCATGGTCTTGGCGGAAACCGGGGAAGATGTCGTCATCTATTGTCCCGAGTGTGATTACGCGGCCAATCTCGACACCGCGACCTCGAGGTGGCATACCAGAGCGCCCGATGAGGCCGGCCTCCCGATCGCTAAGAAAGCGACGCCTGACAAAAGGTCCATCAAAGAAGTCTCAGAGTTCCTCGATGTCGAGCCGCGGTCGCTTGTTAAAACTCTTATCTTCAGGGCGGGAGATAAAGTCGTAGCCGCCCTGGTGCCCGGCGATAAGGAGCTGAATCCCGAGAAATTGGCAACCATCACCGGGGTGGGGGAGGTGGAGCTCTTCAGCGAGGAAGACTTCGCGGCTCGCGCGGATCTTGTCTCCGGCTTTGTCGGACCGGTCGGCCTCGATGCGGTCGAGATCATCGCCGACCATTCCCTCAAGAGCATGCGCAACTTTATCACTGGGGCCAACGAAGCCGGCTTTCACCTGCTCAACGTTAATGTGGAAACCGATTTTAGCGTCGATGTCTGGGCCGATCTGGTCTATGCGCAAGTGGGCGAAAGCTGTTCACAATGTGACGCCGGCCGACTCGAACAGATGCGGGGGATCGAAGTCGGTCATATCTTCCAGCTCGGCACTAAGTATAGCGAGCTCCTGGACGCGCAATACGTTGACGAAAACAGCGAGTCACATCCATTCGTGATGGGTTGCTATGGGGTCGGCGTCAGTCGGGTTGTGGCCGCGGCCATCGAGCAGAGGTCCGACGAATCCGGCATCATCTGGCCGCCGGCTCTAGCACCCTACGACGCCCAACTGATTACCCTCGGTAAGGACGATTCCGTCAAAGATGAAGCCGACAAACTATATGCATCGCTCGCCACTGATTTTGACATCCTCTATGATGACCGCTCCGTCAGCGCGGGGATCAAGTTCAAGGACGCCGATCTTATCGGCCTTCCTTTTCAGCTCATCATCGGCAAGCGATTTGCCGAGACACGCCAAGTCGAGGTCAAGATCAGGGCGACCGGCGAGCGGGCCGAGCTCAGCGTCGAGGAACTCCCCGGCTGGATGCGCGAGACGCGAGAGGGACTGTGAGCTAAAGAAGTGTCTATAGCTCTGGTTATACCAGCGTATAACGAAGAAGACCGTATTGGACCGGTCCTGAAGGCCGCCGCCGGGGTCGATCTACTGAGCGAGACGATAGTCGTCGACGACGGCTCTTCGGACAGGACGGCCGAAGTTGCCAGGGAGTTCGACGTCAAGGTCATCGTCCTACCTGAGAACCGCGGAAAAGGGGGCGCTATGCAAGCCGGCGTCGAGGCCACGGATGCCAAGATCGTCGCCTTCAGCGATGCGGATATAATCGGCCTGAAATGCGAACACTTCAACCTCCTAATCCAGCCGCTGCTCGATGATCCGACGCTAGTGATGACCGTGGGCAAGTTCTCAGGTGGTCGCCGGCGTACCGATTGGTCGCAGAACCTGATTCCGGCCATCTCGGGGCAGCGGGCCATCCGCCGGGCTTTCTTTGATGATCTGCCCGACCTCGAAGATTCCGGTTTCGGTGTCGAGCTGCTCATTACGCGGCACGCAAAATCGATAGATGCCCACAAGATCGAGGTCACCCTCGAAGACCTGACGCAGGTGATGAAGGAAGAGAAGCTCGGGGTCGTAAAGGGTGTCTCGGCCAGGATGCGCATGTATCAGGATATCTTCAAAGCGTTCTTGAGATAACTCCGGTTTACAGCTTGGAAAACTTTTGTTAATCTGAAATAGCGAAAGCTCTTATGCAGAGAGGTGGAGGGACCGGCCCTTTGAAGCCTCGGCAACCTGGGCGTTACAGCCTTCAAGGTGCCAAGTCCTGCGGAGAACCGACAGATGAGAGCGCGAGTGTTTAAGCTTTCTTCTGTCAGCCGGAAGGAAGCTTTTATTATTTTAAGGAGGAAGAAATGTCTCGAGGGGATTATGTTTTTACTTCAGAATCGGTGACCGAAGGCCATCCCGACAAAATGGCCGATCAGATTTCAGATGCCGTACTCGATGCCATCTTTACAAATGACCCGATGGGCCGGGTGGCGTGTGAGACTTTTGTCACTACCGGACTGGTGGTCGTCGGCGGGGAAGTATCGACTAACACTTATGTGTCGATACCGGATGTCGTGCGCAAGACTATCGCCGGGATCGGCTATACGAGAGCCAAGTACGGTTTTGACCATGAGACCTGCGCGGTGATGGTCACACTTGATGAACAGTCAGCGGACATCGCCCAAGGCGTAAATCATGCTCTTGAAGAACGCGGCGGAGCCGAAGACGACCTTGATGGCCAGGGCGCCGGCGATCAGGGCATGATGTTCGGTTATGCCTGCAAGGAGACTCCTGAACTGATGCCCGCTCCGATCATGTGGGCGCATCAACTGTCTAAGCGCCTCTCTGAAGTTCGCAAACAAGGGATAGTGGCCGGCTTGAGGCCGGACGGTAAGACTCAGGTGACGGTCGAATATAAAGACGACAAACCGGTGGGCATCAATACGGTCAATATCTCGACCCAGCATGACCCCGACGTCGACATAGAAGGGAAGCTCCACGCCGAATTGCTGGAGTATGTCGTCAAACCGATCCTTCCAGCCGATCAAGTCGACTACTCTAATTTACGTTTTCTCGTCAACCCGA
>DAOUYN010000103.1 GCA_030666075.1 Actinomycetes bacterium
TCGCCAGGCTGGCGGTGAATACCGGGCTTTGCCCTTTGTATGAGGTAGAGGAAGGGGTGTTGAGGTCGCAGAAGATTCCCAAGAGGGTTCCGGTAGAGGAGTACCTGAAGCTTCAGACGAGGTTCAGACATCTTTTCGATAAGGATGGCCCTCTTGGTCGTCATCAGACAATATCCGCCGAAGGTCCGGGTGGCCGGTGAAGACGATGCCGTACAGGTCCCAGGCTTCACGCTCATGCCAATTGGCTGTCCGCCAAAGTGAGGTCAGAGTCTCCACTTCGGGCTCCGCCCGCGTGACCCGGGCCTTTAGGCGGACCTGGTGGCGGTGCGTATATGAATATAAATGGCTGACTACCTCTAAATAGTCCAGGTAGTCGACGCCGGAGAGATCGCTCAAATGATCGAAGTCCAGGTCCGCTTCTTCCTTGAGGAATGTGGCCAGCTTGAAGTAGTCTTCGCCGCCGGCCAAAAAGACGTTGAAATCCAAAGAGACGGAGTGCTCGACGCCGGGAAACTGACGAGTGATCTTCTCGACTAGCTCTCGGTTCATTTACCCTCCGCCTTGGCGACGATCTCTTTCTCGGTGATGCCTTCCGGCACGATGATCGGCGAGGCAGCCAGTTCCGCCTTGGCTTCGATGAACGAATGGGTGCGGATTATATCTTGGAGCATGAGTATTCCATAAAGCAGTCCCTCGGGACGCGGGTGACAACCTGGTACGTAGACATCGACCGGGATGGCCTTATGCCCGCCCCGGAGAACATTGTGCGAGTCCCTGAAGGCCCCGCCGCTTAGCGCGCACGAACCCATAGCGATAACGTACTTCGGCTCGGGCATCTGCGCGTAAAGAGTCCGGATGACCGGCACCATCTTCTTGACGACCGGTCCCATGATGACCATCAGATCGGCCTGGCGCGGAGTAGCCCGCGGGATGATGCCGTAACGGTCGATATCGAGCCGGGTCGCCCCGGCGGCCATCGCTTCGACGCCGCAACAGGCGATACCGTAGAAAAGCATCCACAAAGAAGATAGCCTGGCCCAATTAAAGACCTTGTCGGCTGTGGTCGTGACCATGTTTGGATTCTTGATGTTCTCTTGAATGAGGCCCATGTCAGGCGTTCAACTCCCATTTGAGTACGCCCTTTTTCCACGGATAGACGAGCCCGAGCATAAGGACGAGGATGAACAATATCATCTCTATCAACCCGAAAAAGCCCAAGTTCTTGAAGATCAGGGCCCACGGAAAAAGAAAGACGGTCTCAATATCGAAGATCAGGAAGAGCATGGCGAAGATATAGTAGCGGATGTTGATGTGGACCCAAGGCTGGCCGATAACGACCTCGCCGCACTCGTACGGCTCCAGCTTGGCGGTACTCCGCGAACTGGGCGCGAGCAGACGAACCATAGTGTACATCAGGAGACAAAAACCGGTCCCGATGCCGAACATTACTATGATTGAAACTAAGTCGGCGACGTGTCCAACCGGCATCTGCGTACCCCCTCCACAAACCTACACTTAGTGGGGCCAATTGTAACAATTGCCACAATCTGGCGCAACACGTGCTCTATCCCCCTTAGAAAGAAGTTCACTTGCTCTGACCTGCAGCGACCTTCCTTGTTTGGACCGATAGAGCGTGTGCGCGCAACCCCTCAAACCTAGCCTCCGGCCCAAGACCGGCGGGAATGATTAGCGGTATTATAGCAAAAGGAACGGTCCCTGCAACAAAATAATTCATCGATTTAACTAATTAAAGGGCGTTACCTGAACGGTCTTTGCATTAGAATAGGCGGTTGACAGGGTCGGCGAGTGGTTTTCAGACGCAAGCAGCCCTGAACTCGTAAAAGAGGAAGATTGCTGGATCTCAAACGCGAACGCGACGTAGTAATAATCGGCGGCGGCCCGGCCGGGGCCGGGGCCGCCTACTATCTCGCCGGCCGGGGCCTCGATACGCTCGTCCTGGAGGCGAAGGCGCTGCCGCGGGTGAAGCCCTGCGGCGACGGCATCGGACCCCGGGCTGTCTTAGCCCTGCGAGAGATGGGGCTCGAGGATTGGCTAAAAACGAGCGGCGGCCGCCGGGTCGAACGTCTGCGGATAATCGCCTCGTCAGGGGCATCGATCACCTCCGTTGCCGACTCGGACATCTTCCCGATCGTCTATGGATATGTGGTCGAACGCCGGGTCTTCGATAAGAAGCTTCTAGAGCATGCCGCCGAGCGCGGCGCGGACGTAGTCGAAGACTGGCGCGCGGACTCGCTGCTGGAAGAACGCGGCCGGTTCATCGGGGTCAAAGGCACGCACAGGGGCGAACCGGCTGAGATCAGGGCCAAACTCGTCGTCGTCGCGGACGGCTCAAAGGGAAAGATATCCCGTCTCTTTGGAGCGGACCTCAGCCGCGCCCACGCCGTCGGACTGCGGACTTACGCAACCAACATCTCCGGCATCGATGACTGCGCCAATATATATTTCACCCGCAAATTCCCCAAAGGCTACGCCTGGATATTCCCGACCGGGGACGATTCGGCGAATGTCGGCGTCGGCATCCTGGGCCTCGGCGACGGCTCCGCCCAAAAGAGCGTCCACACCGCCTATCGTCATTTTATGGAGGAGCAGGACCTCGCTCCGGCCTCCTTGTCCGACAGCCACGTGAGCGCGCGGCCGGTCGGCTCGGTGATGCGGATGAATTTCGGGAAACGCCCGCTGTGGAAACCGGGGCTGGCTTTCATCGGCGACGCCGCCGGACTCGTCTCTCCCATCAATGGAGAAGGTATCAGTCATGCCATCGAATCAGGGAAGCTCCTGTCCGAAACACTCCCGGACCCTTGGCCCGACGCCGCCGGGGTCGACCGGGGCTTGCTCGCATACGATCAGGCCATGCAGCGCCGGTTCCTGTCGTTCTTCCGCTGGGGGCGCCTCTTCGATCAGGTCTTCGGAACGCCGGGGAATCTCGATCGCGCTGTCAAATAGGCCCAGAAACATGAAGAACTGCGCGTCGTCCTAGCCGGCGTCATCGCGAACACCGTCCACCCGCGTGAGTTGATGCGGTGGCGGATGATCCGCAACCTGCTTTTCTAAGAACCTCTAGTCGACGAACGAGTGCGCGTAGAGCATCTCGTCTTTGAATATCTTGTGGGCGCGAGAAAGTATCTCGTCCGACTCCATTTCAGCCAGACGTTGGTCCAACTCCTGAGGCAGCGATTTCGCTGTCGTCACCAGTTCTTCATCGAGCGGGTCCATGATGGCTGAATCGAGGCCGGCTTCGACCAACAGCGTCAGGTAAGCCCGATCAAGGACTGTTTTCGTCTTATCGGGAGTATTATTGGAAATATTGCTCAATCCCACGGTCGTGCGGAATGGCGGATCATTGAGCTGCTTGAACATCCGAATGGCCTCGATGCCCTCCATCGCCTGATTCTGCGCGACCGAGATCGGTAGAATCAGCGGGTCAAAAAAGAGCCGCTCCGGGGTGATGTTGAGTTCCTGGGCGGCCATCATGATATCGCAGGCGATAACCATTCGCTCATTGGCATCGCGAGGAATGCCTGTCTCAGTCATCGTCAGACCGATGACATTAGCGTTGTATTTCGCGGCCAGACCCAACATAGGCTGGAGGCGATCGGGCGCCCCTGAAGCCGAATTGATCAGCGCCATCCCCTTGTCGTGGACCTTCAGCCCGGCTTCCAGAGCTTCGACGTTCGTCGTGTCGAGCGAAAGCGGCACATCGACGACCGCATGTACGGTCTTTACCAACCACGGCATGAGCTCGGCGCCGTCTTTCTTCGCCGGGCCGATATTGATATCGAGCATGTTTGCGCCGGCATCGACCTGAGCCTTGGCCATCGCTTGGATGGGCTCGGGATTGCGCTCGCGCATAGCCCCGCCGATCTCCTTGGAAATCACATTGATCTTCTCGCCGATTATTATCACGACAGCCTCCTAATACATACTGGTAAACGGACAAACAACTCGATGACAGTAAGAACCGGCAGTCGCCAAGGGCCCTGGCCGCCGGTCAACGCTAAAGCCGATATACGGCTCGTGGCTTGCCATTCTAGCGCAATACTACCTTTTGAACAACGCGCTGCTCACCGGTACGCGCCAGGGGCTGCTTCACTCTGTGACCAGCAGCTCCTGGATGGCGCGGTGGATGCCTTCGACTTCGGCCATCAGCGGCTCGGAGGTCCAGGCGGCTTCTCCGGCCAGATCGATATCGATCATGCTTTGATGGCGCCCGATGGTGCCCAAGAAGACGAGATCCGGAAAGTCCTCGCGCAACATCTCCAGTTGCGAAGTGTCCGCCATCTTATTGAGTACCAACCCGATATGCGGGATGCCGAGAGACCCGCCAAGCTGTGCGATCTTGTGGGCGGTTTGCAGGCTCCGGCGCCCGGGTTCGATCACGACTACCAGCATATCGACCGCCTGGGCCGTCGCCCGCCCAAAATGCTCGATCCCGGCTTCCATATCGAGGAT
>DAOUYN010000096.1 GCA_030666075.1 Actinomycetes bacterium
TCTTTAGGGCTTCGCCCGCGAATCCCGTCTCCTCGGTCATCCCCTAAGTCGCCTCAAGGGTAGAGAGGTCGCCGACGGGCAGACCCAGCTCGCGGGCTTTCAGTACCCGGCGCATGATCTTTCCGCTTTGTGTCTTGGGAAGTACGTCGACGAATTCGATCTCGCGCGGATAAGCATGCCCGGCGAGGCGCTTCTTTACGAAGACCCGGATCTCTTCCGAAAGCTCAGGCGAGGATTCTTGGTCTGTTGCGAGGACGACAAAGGCCTTGATGATCTCTCCGCGCATCATATCGGGCTTTCCGATCACCCCGGCTTCGGCGACAGCCGCGTGGTCGACCAGCGCACTCTCGACTTCGAACGGCCCGACCCGCTCGCCGGCGGTCTTGATGACATCGTCACCCCGGCCGATGAACCAGAAGTACCCTTCGCTGTCCATATAAGCCCGGTCCCCTGTGATATACCAATCGTTATTGAAGTACTCTTCGTACTTGGCTTCGTTGTGCCAGACTGTCCGGAACATCGCCGGCCAACCCGGCTTGATCGCCAGGTGCCCCGGTGTTCCAGGCGGCATCTCATTGCCGTCATCGTCGACGATCGAAGCCGTCACGCCCGGGAACGGGCGTCCCATGGACCCCAGTTTCACCGGGATCGAAGGATAGTTTGCGATCAGGATGCTGCCTGTCTCCGTCTGCCACCAGGTGTCATGAAAAGGCAACCCAAAGACGTCCAGGCCCCAGCGGATCGCTTCGGGATTGAGCGGTTCACCAACGCTGGCGAGATGGCGCAGACAGGAAAGGTCGAAATCGGCCGCGGCCTTGGGGCCGGCTTTCATCAACATGCGGATAGCGGTCGGGGCCGTATACCAGACGCTGACGTCATATTTTTCGACGATCCGATACCACTCCCGTGGATTGAACCGACCTTCGTAGATGACCGAGGTGGCCCCGTTCGACCAAGTACCCAAGATCCCGTAGGCGATCCCCGTGACCCAGCCCGGGTCGGCCGTACACCAGTAGATATCGTCGTCCTTTAAATCAAGTATCCACTTGGCGCTCAGGTGTTCCTGGATTATCGCCTCATGAGCATGGACGACGCCCTTCGATTTGCCGGTGGTCCCGGAAGTATAGAGCATGAATGCGTAGTCTTCGGCGGCCATCACCGCGGGGGCGAAATGGTGGTCGGCCTCGGCCATCATCTTCGAGTAGAGATGCTCTCCGGCCTTTGGCCGAAAATCAGTTCCCCGCGTATCGACCAGGATGACATCTTTAAGCGCCGGCAGGTCGCCCCGGACGGACTCGATCCGCTCGTAATAGCCGGGGATCGTGACCACGGCCCTCGCATCGCTATCTCCCAAGCGGTCTTTGAGCGCCTCCGGCCCAAAAGCGGCAAACAGCGTCCCGGCTACTGCCCCGAGCTTAAGAATGGCCAAAAAGGCGATGTACAGCTCGGGCAGGCGGGGCAGAAAGATGAAGACACGATCCCCTTTCTTGATGCCGATATCCGCGAGCGCGTTCGCTAGTTGATTGGATAGGCGGGACAGCTCCCGAAAGGTGTACTTCTCGACCTCGCCCCGCTCGCCCTCCCAGTAGAGAGCGACTTTATTCTTGCGCCAGCCCACAGCATGTCTGTCGACCGCATTATAAGCGGCATTGAGATGGTCTTCGTCAAACCAATCTATCTCGCGTCGCGCCTGCTCCCACGAGAACTCGCGGCAGGCCGCTTCATAATTGCCAAGATTGGGCGGGGTCGTGAAAAGCTCCGCCGGCTTGTCGACTACCTCTATCTTCTCGCCGGCGGAACGTAGTGTGAACGTCATTTAATTCTCCTTGCGAGTCTTTTCGTTATGCTGCGCTAGTCAAAAACAGCGCAGAGCCTATCCAAATCCAAGTGATCTCTCATTCGTTCACCGATCTGGTCGAGCTTGACCTGTTCGTGGACGCGAGTCTGACCTATCAAGCTCTCCGTCCTCTCGACCGCGGTCAAAGTATCGACTTCGACCAACATCACCGGAACCCCTTTTTGCTCGGCCACGGAGAGAACGGCCGGCGGCGGGAGGTAGTTGCCGGTCAAGACCAGACAACTCGTCGGGGTCTCGAGGGCCGCCAGCTGCACATCGGCCCGGTCTCCGCCGGTGATCACTGCCTTGCGCGCCTTATGTCGAAAGAACCGTAGTGCTTGCTCCTGCCCCATCGCGCCGACCATGAAGGTCTCGACTTTGTTGTCCCCATGCTCTTTACCGCAGAGGTATCTGCCGCCAAGAGACCGCGCCAGAGTATCGACGCTGACCGCCAAAAGGCTGGCGTCCCGAGGCATGATCCCAAACGAGGGAATGCCCTCCCTGTCCAGAAACGGCACAACAGCCTCTTTCAAAACCTGCATCTGCGCCGGACGGACCCAGTTAAAGATCACTCCGGCCAGGCGGTCTCCAAAACTGTCGCGGGCAACCAGGATATCGTCTACTAATTCAAAGTTATTGTCTAGTTTCACGACGAGCACCGCCCCGGCGTCTAACTCGCCGATAAGTTCCGAAGCTGAAGCCCGGTGCAGACGTCCATCATTGATATGGCCCGAGCCTTCTATGACTACCGGGGCGCCTGACGCGCTTACTTTTACGAAGGCGTCCTTGATGTGCGCCGGCGCGTCCCGGTCTTCGCCGCGCAGGCGGTCTATGGTCTCCGAGGACGTCAGGACCAACGGGCACAAATCGCCCACCGATACCTCCAGGCCCAGAGCCTCTTTAGCGTATAGGGCGTCTTTGTCGCAGATCGTCGAGTCGAGGGATGCCGGGAGGTTGCCGACCGGTTTAAAGTAAACCGCCTCCCGGCCTCTTAGTCTCAGCTCCTTGATCAGGTTGAGGACCAGCCCGGTCTTGCCCGAGTATGGCTCTGTGGACAAAAACATCAGATTCTTCACGGTTTTGCCTCCAATAGTATTCTGACGTCGGCAGCGATAGCGCCCGATCCGGAAGCCATTGCCAGCAAGGGATTTATGTCAAGCTCGGCAATGGACGGCTCGTCCATCACCAGCTGAGAAAGGCGGATGATCGTGTCGATTATAGCGTCTGTATCGGACTGTTCTTCGCCGCGAACACCTTCGAGCAGCGCCCGCGAACGTATCTCCCGCACCATCTGGGCGGCGTCCTCAGTGGTAACCGGGGCCAAGCGAAAAGAGACATCTTTCAGGACCTCGACATAGATCCCACCCATCCCGAACATCATAAGCGGACCGAACTGGGTATCGCGATTCATGCCGACTATCGTTTCTTTTCCGCCCCGCACCATCTCCTGGACGACCACGCCCGCTATTTCTGCTTCCGGTATATACTTCTCGACATTACTGAGCAGGTCGCGATAGTCTCGTCGCAATTCAAAATCGTTCTCGACGCCTACTTTGACGGCCCCGACATCCGTCTTATGGAGAACATCGGGAGAGCTGACCTTCAAAACGACCGGATAACCGATCTCGGCCGCGATTGCCAACGCCTCCCGCTGGTTCGAAGCGACGGCGCTTCGCGGCGTGCGGATGCCGTAAGCCTTGACCACATCGAGGGCTTCGACATCGACCAAATAGCGCTTCCCCTCTTCCTCTGCCCGATCGAGTATGCGTCTGGCCGCCTTTCTATCGACGGGCAGCTTGGCCGGAGTCTGCTCCGGTCGCGAACCGGCCTCGGAGTAACGGACCATCGCATCGACCATGGCCACTGCCCGCTCAGGGAAGTAGAAGTTTGGAATAGACCCGGCGCGCAAAACAGCCGTGCCTTCGTCGATCAAGGACTTCCCCATGAACGCGGCGAAGACCGGTTTTGTACCGACATCGGCTGCGGCCTTCGTCATTGCCGCCGCTGTCGCTCCTATCTCGGTCATCGCTTGCGGCGTCAGGATAACAACAGCCGAGTCGACATTGGGATCGGCCAGCACACTTTTGATGGCCGCCCCATAGCGGTCGGCTAAAGCATCTCCAAGCACGTCAACCGGATTATACACACTCGCTTCAGCCGGCAGTGCCCGGTGGAGGTTCTCGACGGTGTGCGGGTTGAAATCGGCCAACCACAGACCGCGGCGCTCGCTCTCGTCGGCGGCCATGATCCCCGGGCCGCCGGCATTCGTAATGATGGCTAGGCGGCGGCCTTGAGGTACGGGCTGGGAGCTGAAGCCCAGTGCGTAATCGAATAAGTCCTGGACCGTGGCCGCCCTGATCACGCCGCTCTGACGAAACGCCGCCTCATAAACGCTCTCCGAGCCGGCCAGCGTCCCGGTATGTGAGGATACCGCCTTAGCGCCGGCATTGGTCGTTCCCGACTTCAGGGCCACGACCGGTTTTTCCCGGGCCGCCGCTGAGGCAGCTGTCATGAAAGCCCGGCCGTCGCTGATTCCTTCGATATACATGGATATGATATTGGTCTGCGGATCAGCCGCCAGCCAGGGCAGTAAGTCGATCTCGCTGATGTCCGCCTTATTTCCGAGGCTGATGAACTTCGAGAAGCCGACGTCCTCGCCATGGGCCCAGTCCAAGATGGCCGTACAAAGCGCTCCGGACTGAGACATGAACGCCACTCCGCCCGACCGTGGAAGCGCGCCCGCGAATGACGCGTTGAGACCGGAGGCCGTATCCATGACGCCTAGGCAGTTTGGACCGACCAGCCTGATCCCTAAAGCTCGGGCGGTGGCGGCCAAATCGGTTTCGAGCCTGGCCCCCTCGATCCCCGTTTCTTTAAACCCCGCCGAGATGACTATCGCGGCTCGAGCGCCGGCGCGCGCCCCCTCTTCAAGAACTGCCTTGATGTACGGAGCGGGGATAGCGATGACCAAGAGGTCTACCGGAGCGCCGATCTTCGTTATCGAAGGATAGGCGCGCCGCCCGGCTATTTCAGCTGCCTTAGGGTTTATTGGGTAGACGGGGCCCGAGAACGTTCGGATGAGATTGTCGAATACCACCCGCCCCACCT
>DAOUYN010000021.1 GCA_030666075.1 Actinomycetes bacterium
TCCTGGCCGATCGCCTGCGCGAGAAAGGTGAGTCGATCGACCTACTCATGGCCCATCACCCGGAGGGCGCGGCGTTGGCAGGACTCCACGAGGTCATGGGTTTGCAGGCAGATCTTTGGCACGCTTATGGCGTCCCGATAAACGTCGGTGACTCCCTTATGGACGGCCGCGCCCGCGAAGTGCAGCGGGGGCTCAGTCCGGCCAATCACGATCGCGCTGTCGACGCGGCTAAGCTCCTCGGCCAGTCCATGATGTGCGTCCATACACCAGCCGACAACTTGGTCTCTCAATTCTTACAGAAACTTATCGATGACAAGGCCCCAAGATACGTCGATGACGTGGTTAAACTCTTAAAGACGATTCCAGAGTACCAGGCCGGCGCCAGGATAGGGGCCGGGCCCCGCATCGTGGTCGGCAGCGGCGGTCATCGTGCCGGTCAGGCTTTGGTCGTCATGACCGGCGGTACAGGCGGCCCGCAAGGCGCTATTGAGAAATTGGCCGCGGCCGGCGTCGGCACCCTCGTCGAGATGCATATGGATGAGAAGACGCGTAAAAAGGCTGAAAAGCACCACCTGAATGTCATTATCGCCGGCCACATCGCCAGCGACAATATAGGCGTCAATCTATGGCTCGATAAGCTGGAGGAGCGCGGGGTGGCCATCAAGACCTGCTCCGGGGTCGTTCGTATCAAGCGATAGGCGGGTCCGCCTAGTTTCCGCTATCGTTTGTCTGTCTGCCGACCCTGATGATCATTTCGATCGTTGGTTTAGCTTCGGTTCCCGCCGGCGGCAACTGTCCGACGATCTTCCCGATCTGGCCTTTTCCGTTCACGGGGACCCAGACCACGGTAAAGTCGAGGCCGGCATCGTCTAGGAGTTCCTCGCCTTGCTTGCGGTCCATGCCGACCACCTTCGGTACGGCGATCGCTCCTGAGCTCGGCCTGCCTGTACTGACTTGCATCTCGACCTCGGCGGCTTCTTCAAGTTCAGCTCCGGCTATCGGCGTTTGCCCGGCGATCACGCCGGCCGCTATCGCCAGAGTGTCGATTTCCGTGATCTTCACCAGTAACCCGGCCGCTTCCAATAATGACTTGGCTTCCGCAGCCGGGAGTCCGACGATATTGGGCATTTCCAGCACTTGCGGACCCACGTGGACCTCACAGTCCTTGGCAGGACCGCTGCCGGAGGCGTATTGGGCCAGGATCGGCTCCGGACAGAACTCGGTGGCCCGGTCGCCGGTCTCGCTGCATATATGGATGCCGACGATACCTTTGGCCGGTCGGGGGAACCTGGTGGCCGGGGTCCCGGCCAGCGCCGGCAGCATGAATTTTCGCCATATCTGGGCCGGGAACGTGCCTCCCTGCACGGTGATGCCGTGGACATTGAGCATCGGCCGGCGGCTATCTTCATGGCCGACCCAGACAGCGGCCGCGAGGTCAGGGGTGTAGCCGCAGAACCACGCGTCACCGTTCTTGTCGGTCGTCCCTGTCTTGCCCGCCGCCGGGCGGCCGATATTGGCGGCCCGGCCTGTGCCTGAGCGTATGACGCCGCTTAGGGCATCTGTGACTAAGTAGGCGGTGACTGGGTCCATAGCCGGGGTCATCCGGATCTTATTCTCCTTGATGACATTGTCGGAATGATCGGTCACTTTCGTGATGGCTATTGGTTTCGCATGTTGCCCGCTATTGGCGAAAGCGCTATACGCCGTGGCCATGTCAAGCGGGGTGACTCCTCCGCCCAAACCCCCGAGGGCGATGGCAGGCAGGGCTTCGACTCGGGACTTTATCCCCATCCGCTTCACCTGCTTGACTACATTTTCTGCCCCGACATCCATTATCAAACGGGCGAAAACCGAGTTAACGGAGTAGATCGTGGCGTTGCGCAAGGTCAATAGACCGCCGCCTCGCCCGCCATTGACGACCCAGTTCTGTCCAGGCAATTTGATGACGGCCGTACTCGAGCTGTAAGTCTTGCTGATGCTGATCCCGTTTTCCAGGGCTGTCGCCAATACAAACGGTTTAAAGGATGAGCCGGGTTGACGCTTGGCCTGCACGGCTAGATTGAATTTCTTTGTCTCCCAGTCTTTACCGCCGACCATTGCCCTGATATAGCCGCTGGAAGGCTCGATGGCTACTAATGAACCGACAGGGTCTCCGGCTTGGTTGAGTGTTCCCCAGACCGCGTCTTCGGCTGCGACCTGCATTTTCGGGTCGATCGTGGTGTAGATCCTCAAGCCGCCCTGGAAGAGGCGGTCAGTCCGCTCCGAGACTGTGGAGCCGAAAGTGCTGTCATTAAGCATCTCTTGCTTAACGTATTCGACGAAGTACGCGTAGGGGTACTTCGTTTCTTTTGGCGGCTGGACCACTATGGGTTCGGCCAAGGCCTGTTGGGCCGCTTCGAAAGTTATCATTTCCTGCTCGAGCATCTTGTTGATGACCTTGTCGCGCCGCGTCTTTGCTTTATCAGGATTGGCCAGTGGAGAGTAGATATTCGGGAGGTTGATTATTCCGGCCAGCAGCGCGGCCTCCGGGACGTTGAGGTGTTCGGCTGACTTACCAAAATAGCTTTGCGAAGCTGTTTCGGCCCCGTAGATCGATTGCCCAAAGAAGACCGTATTCAGATAGCTTTGGAGGATCTCCTTTTTCGAGTATGAGGTCTCGATCTGAAAAGCCAGGGCTGCTTCGCGTATTTTCCGACGCGAAGTGGTCTCCCAATCGCCGACGGAGTTCTTGACCAGTTGTTGCGTGATCGTACTGGCCCCCTGGACAATCCCGCCCTGTTGAACGTCTGCCAGAAAAGCGCGGACGATCGCCTGGAAGTCGACCCCTTCGTGTTCATAAAAGCGCCTGTCCTCGATGGCGATGACGGCTTTTTGGAGATTAGGGGATATCTTGTCCAGAGGCACCAGGACCCGGTCCTGCTCGACAAAAAAATCTGTTATCAAGCTGCCGTTGCGGTCGTAAATCTTGGTTGTCTCGGCACGCTCTAGGAATTCGGAACTGTTGATGTCGGGAAGCTCTTGTGTCGCTAAGGCAACCACGACAAAGCCGGTGAACATGATGACGAAGATGGTCAGCATCGAGAAGACCAGGAGGCCCAAGAGTATTCTCAGGCGGCGCCTGCGGCTGTTGTCTGCCGCTACTTTACGTTTATGGACTGACATGGCGCTTTATGCTGAAAGCGAACCGGCCTCGGCGGGTGGTCGCGCTATGCTCCTTGTTAAAGGTACGAACATCTGTTCAAAATAGTGTAAACGGCCAGCCACTGTCAAGTGTCACAGGCCGCTGACGCCCGTTGATGCCGCCATCGCCCGCCCCTCCATGCACAGGTAGACCGGTACGCCGGGCGCCGCATTTTGAATGGCCGCGTTGAGGCGGGAAAAGAGTTGTCGGCGGATGGTGATGAAGTATCGGTACTTTCCGTCTAGCCCTTTGTTGAGTTCTCCGGTTGTCAGGCGCGAGCGTGGAAAGCGGTCCTCCATGATCGGTTTTAGGGCCGGATTATACCTGAGCGCGCCCAGGCTTATCCAGGCTACTTTATCCGCTGGTACGCTGGCGAAGATAGCAGCGACCGTCCGCTCGTATTCCTGCTCCCAGCCATCAAAGTGGATGAGGGGATCGAAGTGGAAGCCGACCCCGTACCCGGCCGCGACTGCTCGGGACGCGGCAGCCAATCGCTGGGCGAGGCGCGGGGCTCCGCCCTCTTCGACCTCGGCAACGATATCCGGGTTGACCGACCAGGATATGACCGCGCGCCCACGGTGGTCGAGGTCGAGCAGATGGTCAAGACGGTCGGTCTTCGTCTTTATTTCAAAAGTCACGTTCGGCAGCGCTGTCAATGCCGGGACGAGCCGGCTGTGGACATTCGCCAGTTCGTCGAAGTCGAGACTGTCGATGAATTGACCGCTTCCGACCCGGAAATGTCGATCAGCGCGCTCGCCAAAATACTCTTGGGCCTCGGCGAGCAGATCGTCGATGTTCGCGAATACGGTGAAGGGCGTGTTCATATAGTGTTGCAAATAGCAGTAGCTGCATTCGAGCCGGCAGCCGATGCCCAGGTTCAGAATATAGTAGTCGCAACACGTGTAGGCGGTCGTTCCGGGACACTTCTTAATGAACCGCCCGCGCTGCTTGGCGACTGCCAGGTCGCGCCGGTCCAGGTCTCCCTCGAAAGATTTGATGCGCTCGAGGTCGACTATCGGGACTTCGGGCCATCGCCGACGGATGGCGCCGGCAGTATCGGTGGCGGCGACCGCCGCCTCAATCAGAATCTTCCGCGGCTTCCAGGGCATCCTTGACCAGGTCTTTCTTGTTGAGACTCACCAGTGAGTCGATGATGGCGGTAAGTTCGGCGGGATCGTTCACCGTGAACGAAATATTAAGCTGTTCGTCTTCGAAATACGGTGTGTGTTCGACCCGGACCTTCGGGTGCAGGCGTAAGTTGCGCAGCGCCGCCCGGAAGGCATCCTCGGCCTTAGCGTTGGTCGGCCACCGCCGCTCCTGCAGCCGCTCTTTCAGGGCGGCTGCCTTTTGCGGTCCGTTCCGCCGGGCATCAGTCAGGACCGCCGCTATGTCAGGAGACCCCAGCAACCCTGCGGGGGAGAGCCCGTCCCGATGGGCGAGGTCGGCCAGGAGTTCGCCGAATATCCGGCGGTCGTTCCGGCTCAAGCGGCAACCGGCGGTTTCGATCATTGCCAGTGCCCTGTCGACTTCAGCCTTTCTTTCATTTGGTTCGACCATCCGCATAGTTTATCCCATAGTCGGGTCGGTGAGCGCGGCCTGCCCCCGGGCAACCAGGTCCGCATTGATCTCGGTGGCGCTGAGGTTCGCGTCGATCTGGGCGGACGTCTTGGCCCCGGGGATCGCCACGTCTACCTCCGTCAGGGCGATCGCCAGAGCCAGCGCAGCCGGCTCGACGCCGCTGTCCCGAGCGGTAGCGGCCAATCGCGCCGCCGCTTGATTATTGGCCTCAAAGCCGCCGCCAAAAGCGCTGTGGCGGCCGCGGTGGTCGCGGCGGCCGAATTCCGGGCGGTACTCGTACTTACCGCTCAGAATGCCCTTAAGGAGCGGCTCATACGCGATGAACGCTACGTCCGCTTGGCGGCAAAGGGGGAGAGTTGTGGCTGATTCCTGTTTTTGGAGCGCGTTCCAGCACCCCTGATAGGCGATGAATTCTGGTATTCTTTCTGCCTCCAGCAGCGCCTCGGCGGTCAAGTTAGAGGCGCCAAGATATCTGACTTTTCCCGCTCTGACCAACTCCTGCATCGTTTCTAATGCTTCGCTGATCGGTATCTTCGGGTCAGGCCAGTGCACCATATAGATATCAATATGGTCGCGTCCCAAGCGGTGCAGGCTTTGATCACAGGCAGAAAGGATGTGGCTTGAGCTTAGGTCGTGGATAATACGGCCGCTTTCGTCCCGGCGCAGACCGACCTTGGTTGCTACCAGCGTGTCCGGCGAGTCTTTGAGCGCCTTTTTGAGCAACTCTTCCGAGTGTCCGAACCCGTAGATATCGGCCGTATCGAAGAGGTTCACGCCGGCATCGAGGGCCGCCCGCACTGTGGCCAGGGAATCCCGGTCGTCGACCCGCCCCCATCCTTGTCCTCCCAGAGCCCAGCAGCCCAGACCAATGGCCGAGACGCTCAAGTCAGAGCGGCCAAGCCGCCTAAAGAGCATCGTCGGGGAAGAGCGTCAGGTTCTCGCCTCCAAGCTCGGCATAGCGTTCCCTGAGCTGGAGGTAGAGTTGGGCTTCGGCCGTTTTGCCGCGCTTGCGCGAACCCATCTCCAGGATAGATAGCTTGGCCGTCAGGACCTGTAGCGCTCCCCACTTCTGATCGTCGGAGAGCGTCCCGCCGTCGATGATCTTGCGCAAGGCCCGGACCCTGAAGCGGTCCATCCCCCAGTGTTTCCGGGACAGCTGGTCTTCGTGGCCGCCCGTCTTCACGACCAGTTGCTTTGAGATCAAGCCGACCGGATAGCGGGAGGTGATCCGCAGCCAAAGGTCATAGTCTTCGCAGGCGGGAAAGGTCGGGTCAAAGAGCCCGACGTCGTCAAAGAGGCTTCGCTTCATCATCACTGCCGAGGGGGATATCAAGCACCGTTCGAGTGATTTTTCGAAGATATCTCCATCCGGCTTAGCATGATACTCCTTGGGATTGACCCGGACGCCGTCCCGGTGCCAGACCTCATCCGTTTGTGATATCAGCTGTTCGGGGTGGTCGCGGTGGAATTTAAGATGCATCGCGTTCTTCTCGGGGAGCCAACGGTCGTCCGAGTCCAGAAAAGCCACCCACTCCGCTTTTGTCGCTTTGATCCCTAGATTGCGGGCGGCGGAGACCCCGAGGTTTGGCTGGAAGAGCAGTCGCAGGCGCCTATCGGTCAACCCCTCGAGGACCTCGGTGGCCGGGGTTCCCTCGGAACCGTCGTCTATGACTATGATCTCCTTGACCGGCTCGGTCTGGTCCATCACCGATTCGACCGCTGCTCGGAGCGGTTCTTTGCGTTCATATACAGGTATGACTACCGCGACATCCAATAGGGCTCCTAGCCGAAGGACGAGTCAGTCGGATCGTATAGTCGTTCGACGAGGCGCTCGAAAGCCTCACCCAGTATTCTAGCCCATGTTGAGGCTTCTCCGACAGTCGAAGTCCACGCACCCTCGTCCGCGCGGTCGGTTATGACCTTGAGACAGACGAGATCGAGGCCGAAGGTGCGGGCTGTTCGCGCCAGGTGAAAACCTTCCATATCGACGATGGCGGCGCCGGTTTCCCGGTGGAGTCGAGCGCGTCGGGCCGGGTCGAGTACCGGCTCAGTGACGGTAAGACCGCCTACCGACGGCCAGGCGTGGGTTTCTGCGACAGCACTGGCTGCCGGAACTAGCTCTTCGGTTTCCGCTCGATCGGGTCTGTGGGAATCCACTGAAAAGCGCTCCACGATCACCACTTGACCGGTTTGCAGGGACCCGTCGAGGGCCCCGGCAAACCCTGCATTGACTATGGTAGTCCCGGCCGTACCGGGTTTATCCGAGAGCTCTCGCTCCAACTCGCGGGCCAGGTCCGCACCGGCGCTGTCTGCCGTGGCCCGCACCCAGCGTAAGTTTTCACGGCCCCACCCGCGCCGCTCGCTTCGGTCGCGGGCCGCCTTGATCTCGGGTTTGTGGGCGTATGTCACATAAACCATGTAAGCATAATAGCGTATTCGTCCGGTGTCCTAGGGGTGGCTGTTCTGCTATCCTATTCTGCGTTATGAAGAACGACCTTAAGGAACAAATCGAGGTGATGGCTTCCGGGTGCGCCGAGGTGCTCCCGGCCGACGGCCTGCTGGCCAAAGTGGAGCTGGCCCAAAAAGAAGGCCGGCCGCTTACTGTCAAGCTGGGTGTCGACCCCACCGCTCCGGATCTACACCTGGGCCACGCCGTTCCGCTCCGAAAGCTTCGCCAGTTCCAAGATCTAGGACATAAAGCAGTTTTGATAATCGGCGATTTCACCGCCAAGATAGGGGACCCTTCCGGCCGTTCCGCTACCCGGCCTCCGCTCACCGACGAGCAGGTGGTCGCCAATGCAAAGACCTACACTGACCAGGCATTCAGAATACTCGATGACGATCCCGAGAAACTGGAGATCGTCTATAACAGCCACTGGCTGGCGGTCCTCAACTTCGCCGATATCCTGGGCCTGACCTCCCGGTTCACTGTCGCAGGCCTGCTGGTGCGGGACGACTTCACGAAACGCTACAAAGCGGAGCAGTCTATCGGGCTGCACGAGTTCCTCTATCCGCTGATGCAGGCATATGACTCTGTCGAGATCGGGGCCGACATCGAACTCGGAGGTACCGACCAGAAATTCAACCTGCTGGCCGGGCGCGAACTCCAAGAGAAGTCCGGAAGGGAACCTCAGGTGGCTTTGACGCTGCCGCTCCTCGAAGGGACGGACGGGGTCAAAAAGATGAGCAAATCATACGATAATCATATCGGGCTGACCTTCGAGCCGGCCGACATGTTCGGGAAAGTGATGTCGGTCCCCGATGAAGCGCCGGGACAGGACCGCTTCCATCTTATCCTCAAATATTATCAGCTGGCGCTGGGTGTCCTTCCTGACGAAGTCGCAAAAGTCGCCCATGCACTCGGAGCTGAAACGCTCGATCCCCGTGACGCCAAGGCCGAAGCGGCCCGCCGCATCGTCGAGACTTACCACGGGGCAGCAGCAGCCGAAGGAGCAAAAGCAGATTTCGAGGCCAGGTTCCGCAAAGGCAGCCAGACTTCGGCTGCCGATCTTGCTGAAGAAAAAAAAGTCCCCGGCACTCTGCGCGATGCCGACGGCCAGGTCTGGATGCCCAAGCTATTGGCTACGTCGGGGGCCGCTTCATCGACCAGTGAAGGCCGCCGCCTGATGGAGCAAGGAGGGGTCAAGCTCAACAGCGTTGCGTTGACCGACCCCCGCGCGAACGTTGCCGTTGCCGACGGCGACCTGCTCGAAGTAGGGAAGCGCAAAAAGTACAAGCTGAGCTTTACTCTAGACTGACCCCGCTCGACAGATCGAAGGCTACGTGTCCGGTGATCTCCTTAGCTGCTTCTTTCGGGTCCGGGTATGACCAAGCCGAGTTCGCGTTGACTTCGCCGTCCACCACGATATCGTGATATTTTGACTTACCTTTCCATGGGCACGTGTACTGCCTCTCTCCATCTTGCAACAGGTCTAGCTTGATCGAATCCGGCGGGAAGTAGTGATTGCCCTCAAGGTAGACCGTGTTGTCGCTATCGGCGATGACTGTCCCGTTCCATATCGCTTTCATTTGAGTACCTCCGTCTTATTAATGAAGTCCTTGGTTGATTATATCCCCGGCGGGCGGTTTCTTATCAGACATCCAGAGGACTTTTTACTCCCAGCACATTCTTGCAGGCAACATGCGTATATATCCTGCCAGGCGGGTTGGGGCAGGCGCAGGTGAGCTCTGACGTTAGGTTGAAAAATAAGTGCAAAACCAAAACAAATTACGAGCACTAAGTACTTGATTTTCGCCCGGCAAGCCTACATGATTAGATGCGAAAGCATCGAGGTGGCAATGATGAAAACGAAATTTGTCTATTGGGAAGATGCGGGTACTTGGCTCGGCTACCTTGCTGAGCACCCGGACTACATGACGCAAGGCGAATCTCTCAATGAGCTAAAAGAGAACCTGAGAGATCTCCATAACGACCTGACCAGCGGCT
>DAOUYN010000207.1 GCA_030666075.1 Actinomycetes bacterium
TGGTGTGCGGGAGTTGTGAATTTTGGACTTTTTATGGTTCTTTTTCGAGTTTTTCGGGAGGACCACGGTGAAAGTGCTGCCCTCGCCGAGGCGACTATCGACTTCGATAGAGCCGCCGTGCAGCCTGACCAGCTCATCAGCAATGGTCAAGCCTATGCCCGAACCACCGGTGGCCCGGTTGCGCGACTTGTCTACCCGAGAAAAGCGCTCGAAAATGAGGTCTTGGTCTTCGGGGGCGATGCCGGGCCCGCTATCTTTGACGGCCACGAGCACTTGGGCTCCGCCATCCAGCACCCTGACATCGACACGGCCGCCCTGGGGGGTGAACTTGATGGCATTACCGACTAGATTGACAACGACCTGACGCAGCTTGTCCTCGTCAAAACAGCCAAGCGTGCCCGGTTCCGTCTCGATACCGACCTTTATGCCTTTCTCTAAGGCAAAGGGGGCTAGGCCGGCCACCACACTGTCGACCACGCTCCCGAGGTCTACATCGGCACGCTCCAATTCGAGTCGGCCGCTCTCGGCCTTGGCTAACTCGCTTAGGTCGTTGACAAGCCGCCCGAGCCGCATGATCTCTTCGTGGATAGACTGGAGGTTTTCAGGATCCGGTTCGATGACCTTGTCCATGTATGCTTCGATATGGCTGCGGATGACGGCCAGCGGCGTCCGCAATTCATGCGCCACATCCGCTGTCAGGTTCTTCCTGGTCCGCTCTTGCCGCTCCAGCGTTTTCGCCAGGTGGTTGAAAGCTTCACCCAGCTGCCCGATCTCATCCTCACTGTCGACCTCCACCCGTTCCGAGAGATCGCCGTCTTCAAGTCTCCTGGCCGCCTTGGTCATCGAAACGAGGGGTCTGGCCATCCTCATAGAGACGACATAGCTCAGCAACAAAGCGACAAATGTGGCCATTATGCCCCCGGCGACCAGAGAGCGGTTGAGGGACTGGCGGAACTGCTGTTCCGAGGAGAGTTCCCCGGACACATTGAACGGCGCGACCGAGATAAAACCAACGCGATGGCGGCGCACGACCACGGGAACGACGACACGCTTGCTGCTGACGACGTAGACTTTATCGACTCCAAGTTGTTCTAGGAGTTGCTGATTCCGCCTCTCATCGCTCCCGAACGGGACTTTGACGATCAGTTTTCCGTCCGCGTTATGTATCTCTATATCGATGCGGTTCATGATAGCGAAGTGGGGCAAAGTTTCGGTCAGTTGATTGTCCCAACCCCCGCTGTCTATATAAGCTGCGGCCAAAGAGAGGCCGATACGGTGATAGACTTCTTTCTCGCGCTGATTAACGTAGCCCTGAAATCGAGTGTCTATGACATAGTTCAGGATGAGGTAGGCCCCGGCTATGGCCGAAAGGGCCACCGCGATGAAGACGAGAGCCAGGCGCTGCCAAAGGTGTTCAGTCCGCAAACTTGTAGCCAACCCCAAATACAGTGAGTATGTATTCCGGATGCTTGGAATCAGTCTCTATCTTATGTCTCACGTTTTTGACGTGGGCATCTATCGTGCGCTCATAGCCCTCGAAATCATATCCTTGCACCTTGTTTATCAACTCGTAACGGCTGTAAACGCGGCCCGGATGGCGGGCGATCGTCACCAGCAGCTTAAACTCGTGCGGAGTGAGCGTGACCGTCTCGCCGTCGATCTTGATCTCATGACGGCCGACATCGATGACCATCCGGTCGTCATTGAACGAAAGTTTTTCAGCCAGGAACTCATCGTCTCCGCCGGCGCGCCGTAGAACCGATTTTACCCGGGCGACCAGCTCCCGCGGGCTGAAGGGTTTTGTCACATAGTCGTCGGCGCCGATCTCGAGACCCTGAATGCGCTCCTCCTCGGCCGTGCGCGCCGTGACCATGATAATAGGTACGTCGGAGCGTTTACGGAGCTCTTTGCAGACTTCTTCGCCGGAAAGATCCGGGAGCATCAGGTCGAGAACGACCAGGTCGGGACCGAACGAGGCGGCCAACTCAAGAGCCTCGGTCCCTGACGACGTCGTCTTGGCCGAATAACCCTCGCGGTCTAGATAGGCGACCATGATATCCGCTATCTTCTGCTCATCTTCAACGATCAGTATTTTTTTCAAGTCCATCACTTCGAATTCGGCCGGCTTATAGCGGGTCAAGCATAGCTATACGGTATGAAGATTTCGCGAATTTTGCAATAGCCCGGCCTGATCGGACACTATCAGCCGCGTCGGCAAAGATATTGGATCGATCGGTTGAATGTTGAATCTTAAGTCGCTAGGGGAATAAACAATTGGCTCATTGGAGAACCAATAAGCACATGTATTGTCCTGTTGCCTGCCTGAAGAGATAGATTGAAATTAACCGCCATACTTATTTCGATGCTGATAATAATGCCGTCTTCAACGTCTTTTGGCGCCATCTCGCGATCCGCGCTCTCGCGTGTTACTGGCCAAAACGAGGCACGAGACGTCTTCGATCGTCCATATCACCCCCGGCGCGTCATCGTCGCCTTCGCCCCAAGCGCGGCCGGTGATGATAAATCCCGTGCGGGCATCCTGGCTGGAGCGCAGAGCCAGCGCCCGGTGGGACCGCCGGTGCTCGACATGGAGGTGCTGACGCTAGACCCCGGCGTCAAGGTCACGGCGGCCGTCGCGAACCTTGAGAAAGCGCCCGGGATACTCTGGGCCGAGCCGGATTATGTGTATACAGCGGC
>DAOUYN010000077.1 GCA_030666075.1 Actinomycetes bacterium
GATTTCAGCGGGCCGAGGCCCTCCTTGAGCACGGCATGATCGACAAAATAATCCACCGCCGCGACCTGAGAAACGAGCTGGCGGGCCTCCTTGGATATCTCGCCGGGGAAACCTCAAGCAAAGTCGGAGCAACCCGATGACCCGGCGCTTCTATATGGATTTCGAGAAACCGGTCGTGGAATTAGAGCACCGCCTCAACACCCTCAAAGAAGACCCGCTCGCTCACGAACCCGATATCCACAAGGAGATCGGGTGGCTCGAAGAACAGATAGAAAAACTCAAGCTGCGGACGTATTCAAACCTGTCGCCGTGGCAAAAAGTGCAGATAGCGCGGCACCCGGAGCGGCCGCGGCTGGCAGCCTATATTAAAGAGATCACGTCGGACTGGCGGGAACTCCACGGAGACCGGGCCTTTCGGGACGACCCGGCCATCGTCGCGGGCCTGGCCACTATCGGGGGTCGCCAAGTCGTCTTGGTCGGCCACGATAAGGGAAGCGACACGCGCGATCGGATCCGGCGGAACTTCGGTAGCCCTCATCCCGAAGGCTACCGTAAAGCCATCCGCTTTTTCCAGCTGGCCGACAAATTCAACCTCCCGCTGGTGACGATCATCGACACGCCCGGGGCCTATGCCGGGGTGGGAGCGGAAGAACGCGGCCAAGCTTGGGCCATAGCGGAATCGCTGCGCACCCTAACAGACCTGCGCGTACCGGTCATCGCTGTCAATATCGGCGAAGGCGGCAGCGGCGGCGCTTTGGCTTTAGGTGTTGCCGACCATATCATCGTGCTCGAACACGCGTATTACTCCGTTATCACCCCGGAGGGTTGTGCCTCCATCCTGTGGAAATCAAAAGAAAAAGCTCCAGAGGCGGCAGAGGTATTGGGCCTGACGACTACAGATTTGATGAAAATGGGAATTATCGATGAAGTGATAGATGAGCCTTTAGGGGGAGCCCATCGCGAGCCCCAAGTTGTGTTCCGAGGGGTCGAGAGTGCGATCGTGCGCACAGTGGAGAGACTATTGAAGAAATCAACTGAAGAACTGACTACGGAAAGATACGAGCGCTTCCGGCGCCTCGGGGTCTTCATGGAACCCGTGGCCGATACCGATGCTGGAGAAAACGCTCGGTGAATCTGGCTGTTCTGACAAGCGGCGGCGACTCTCCAGGGATGAACGCGGCCGTACGGGCGGTCGTGCGCAAAGGGCTGGCCGAAAAGACTCGGGTCTTCGGTTTCTATGAAGGTTACCGCGGCCTGAGCGAGAACCAGTACGGCGCCCTCGATCACGAATCGGTATCCGAGATCATCGACCGGGGTGGGACCATCCTGCGAACGGCGCGATACCAGAGGTTCCTTGAGCCCGGAACTAGAGAGAAAGCGGCTGCCAACCTCAAAGCCCTCGACGTCACGGCCCTGATCGTCATCGGCGGTAACGGCTCGATGGCCGGGGCCGAAAAGCTCCAAGAGCTCGGCGTTGGTACTATCGGAGTGCCGGCCAGCATCGATAATGACGTCTACGGCACCGACTTCTCGATCGGCTTCGATACCGCGCTCAACACTGTCGTCGACATGCTGAGCAAACTAAGAGACACGGCGTCAGCCCATGAACGGATATTCATCGTCGAAGTGATGGGGCGCAAGTGCGGGGCGATCGCCCTGTATTCGGGGATGGCCGGCGGTGCCGACCACGTGTGCCTGCCGGAGACACCGGCGGCGGGCGAGCTACAGTTAAGCCAGATGTCCGAGATCGTCAATCGCCGCTACCGCGCCGGTAAGACCCACACTATTATCATCATCGCTGAAGGGTCTGGCTCAGCGGAAGAGGTCGGACGGGCCATCCACGAACGGACAAAGCGGGATGTCCGGGTCTCGGTCCTAGGTCACGTCCAGCGAGGCGGGTCCCCCTCGGCCTTCGACCGCATCTTAGCCAGTACGCTCGCATCCCGCGCTGTCGAACTGGCGATCGCCGGTGAGTCCGGCGTGATGGTCGGACTCGGGGGCGGCCGGGTCACAATTGTGCCGCTGGTAGACACCTACACGAAGACGGTTAGAACAGATCCGGAACTGGCCAAGCTGGCCTCCGTACTGTCTTGATGTAGTCTGGCTTGTTGATCGCGTTTTTGGGGTCCTACTGATTTTTTCCGCTCTATTCCTCGTCGGTTGCGACCAACAAGAAACATCGGCAAAGAAAGAACCGCCCGCCAAGCCCCGCGCCGCCCAGCGCGCGCCCCAAGCGTTTCGACCTTCTGCTAACGACACATGCCCTGGAAAAATAAAGGGGCCATCTGGCGCATCAATGAGTACCGGAGGTGGGACTTGAACCCACACAGGTATAAACCTACACGATTTTGAGTCGTGCGCGTCTGCCAATTCCGCCACTCCGGCAACGGAATCACGATACTGGAAATCCATGACCGGCGCAATCGACACATCCGATGCTTGACAGTCTAGCCTGCAAAAAGGATAATTGGTCAGGCATCTTAAGGGGTTATATGGGCGTGTCCTACCCGCTTATTGTGATCGCTTTCACCTGGAGACTTGAACCAAGGAGTACGGTTGAGGATTAGTAAGGGTTTCGCGCGGTTTTTTCTAGGCCTGCTAGTGTTGTGCAGTCTGTCGCTGCTAACGGCTTGCGGTAGCTCCGATAGAGTCACGGCCGAAGAGAAGGGCGAGAAGGTCATTTTCGAAACGGTCAAACAAGGCCATCTCGGTTTCTCATATAAGCGGGAAGATCGGCCCGAATTTCGAGTCTTCCGCACGGAAAGCGAATGGAACAACTTTTGGTCGGAATCGGCGACCAGATCGATCGTCGCTAGAGACTCTGTCGTCCCTATAGTGCCGGGCCAACCCCATATCGATCCCGATCCTATCAGCGAGCAACTGAGCCCCATAGCGTGGTCGGCAGTGCCCAACCAATGGGAGATGGTGATCGGCGCCTTTTTCTACCAGAACAATGGTTACGAAGTGGCTGTGACCAGTGTTAGAAAACTGAAAGACAAGATTCTAGTCGAGGTGACAGGCGAGACTTTCGATGACGACGGTCCCGGCATGATCGCCCCGTACCACATCGTCAAGTTCAAGAAGTACGATCTCCCGGTCAAGTTTCGCTTTATAGACAAGCGATAGTCGACTAAACCTTCTCTACTTTAATAAGATTCGTGGTGCCGGGGACGTGAACCAGCGCACCCGCTGTTAAGATGACTGCTTCCCCTGGGCGGGCAAATCCCGACTCGCGAGCCGCTTTTAGCGCGGCTTTGAAGACCTCATCGATATCCCGAGAAACCGCACCGGTTGTCGGGACGACACCCCACCACAACATCAATTGCTGCACTGTCTCTTCATTGGGGCTGACGGCGATGATCGGAGCCTGCGGCCGATACCGGGAGATCTGCTTGGCCGTCCGGCCCGATTCGGTGGACGTGACGATAGCGGCCGCCGGCAAAGTCGAGGCCAGATGACAAGTTGCATAACTGATGGCCCCGCTGATGGTTTCAGCGGCCCAGCCGCTCCGAGCCCGCAGTAGATCCTCGTAATCGACCGCCGATTCAGACCGCTCGACTATCCTGGCCATGACACCTACGGCCTCGACCGGGTACTTGCCGATAGCCGTCTCTCCGGAGAGCATGACGGCGTCGGCCCCATCGAAAACACTGTTGGCGACGTCGCTGGCTTCAGCCCGCGTCGGGCGGGGCGAGCGGATCATCGAGTCCAGCATCTGCGTGGCGACTATCGACACCCGGCCGCGGCGTTGTGCTGCGGCGATTATCTGCTTTTGCAGGATCGGTACATCTTCTGTCGGCACCTCGACGCCGAGGTCGCCGCGGGCGATCATCACGCCATCGGCCGCCTCGACGATCCCCTCGATATTAGGAATGGCCTCATGGTTCTCTATTTTGGCGATAACCGGACATCTACGGCCCGCCCCACCGATAAGACCTTTCAGCTCATGGATATCGTCGGCGCTTCGAACGAACGACATGGCGATGATATCCACCTTGTTCTTCAGGCAAAACTCCAGATCGACCCGGTCTTTATCGGTCAAGGTGGGCGCCTGTACGTCCGTGTCGGGCAAATTGATACCCTGGTTAGCCCGGAGCACGCCTCCGGTCTCCACACGGCACAGGACATCGGGAGCGGCGACCTTCATCACGATCAGCTTCAGTAACCCGTCCGAGATGAGGATCTCCTGACCGGGCTCGACATCCAGAGGAAGGTCCGGATATGAGACACTCAAGCGCTCGGCTGTCCCGACGGTCCGCTCGGTCGTTAAGACGACCTCTTTGCCGGGGGCCAACTCGACCTCGTCCTGTGCCAGCGGGCCGGTCCTGATCTTCGGTCCGGCGAGATCAGCCATGATACCGACGGGACGGCCCATCTCGTTGGCGATACCCCTGATATTGGCGATGATCTCGAAAAGATCCTCGTAGACTCCATGCGCCATGTTGAGGCGAAATACAGCTACGCCTCCCTCAAGGAGCAGGCGCAGAACCGACGGCTCGCGGCTGGCCGGGCCGACCGTGGCGACTATCTTGGCGCGCGACACCACTAACCTACCGGCGAATGCTCGTAAAAGTATCGAGACCCGGATATTCGGCCGCCGGCCCGAGCGCCTGTTCGATCCTCAGTAGCTGATTGTATTTGGCAGTGCGATCAGTACGCGAAGGAGCACCGGTCTTGATCTGTCCCGCGTTAACGGCCACCGCTAAATCCGCGATGGTCGAATCCTCGGTCTCCCCGGAGCGGTGAGATATCACAGTGGTATATCCGGCGCGCTGTGCGGCGCTGATGGTGTCGAGAGTCTCAGTCAAACTCCCGATCTGGTTGACCTTGACCAGGATCGAATTGGCCACGCCCAGATCGATACCTTTGGTGAGCCGCTCGACATTGGTCACAAACAGATCATCGCCGACGAGCTGGACCCGGTCACCCAAACGGTCGGTCATTTCTTTCCAGCCGTCCCAGTCGTCCTCGGCCAACCCGTCCTCGATGGAGATTATTGGATAGCGATCGACGAGCCCCACATAGTAATCGACCATCTCGGCGGGGGAAAGGACCTTGCCTTCACCGTCAAGATGATAGGCCCCGTCCCTATAAAACTCGGTCGATGCCGGGTCCATGGCTATCAATATCTGCGACCCGGGCTTATAGCCGGCGCTCTCGATAGCCTCGATTATCACTTTGAGAGCAGCCTCGTTCGATTCCAGGTCGGGGGCGAAGCCGCCCTCATCGCCGACACTCGTAGCCAGACCGCGCCCGGACAAGACTTTCTTCAGGCTGTGAAATATCTCCGCCCCGGCCCGCAGGGCAACGCTAAATGAATCGAAACCGGCCGGCACGATCATGAATTCCTGCAGATCGACGTTGTTATCGGCATGGGTACCGCCGTTGATGATATTCATCATCGGTACGGGCAGCTTGTGGGCATTAGGGCCGCCAAGATATTGCCATAGAGGGACACCGACAGCGGTTGCGGCCGCTTTGGCCGCGGCCATCGACACGGCCAGGACGGCGTTGGCCCCAAGATTGTTCTTATCGGTGCTGCCATCGAGATCCAGCATCTCCAGGTCCAGCTCGCGCTGGGCTAAAGCATCAAGACCGA